>NZ_JALCZB010000160.1:0-5600 GCF_022690745.1 Anaeromyxobacter sp. SG64
CGAGCGGCACCGAGACGACGAGCGCGCCCGGCGGGAGCGGGGCGGCGCGGGCGAGCCAGGCGCCGAGCGGGCGCGCGAGGGCGGGACGGCCGCCGTACTTGAGGGCGTGGATCGCGTCGGCGAGCGGGCCGCCGAAGAGGCCGCCCGCGCGGACCGCGTCGAACGCGGGCGGGTCGGCGCGGCAGGCGCCGCAGAGCGGATCCGGCCCGGGCAGGCCGCAGCGCCGGCAGCCCTCCGGGACGGGATCGACGGCCTCGCCGCACACGGGGCAGAACGGCTCCGCGACCACCGCGCCCCCGCAGGCGGCGCAGCGCGGCGGGTAGACGAGCTCGAGGAGCGCCGCGGCGACGCCGCGGAGCGCGGCGGCGACCCGGACGCTAACGTCGCTCGACCCCTCCTCGCTCATCGCACGAGGAGCCCGAGCCCCTTCATCTCCTTCGGCTGCGGGAGCCCCATCACCTGGAGCGCGGTCGGAGCGACGTCGGCGAGCACGCCCTTCGCGCGGAGCTTCGCGCCGCGCAGGTCGGGATCGGCGAGGATGAACGGCACCGGGTTCAAGGTGTGGGCGGTGTGCGGCTGGCCGGTCTGCGGGTCCGTCATCAGCTCGCAGTTGCCGTGGTCCGCCGTCACGATCATCGCCATCCGCTGCGCCTTCGCCGCCTGCCACAGCCGGCCGACGCACTCGTCCACGACCTTCACGGCCTTCACCGCGGCGTCGAGGATCCCGGTGTGCCCGACCATGTCCGGGTTCGCGTAGTTCACGAGCGCGAAGCCGTACTTGCCCGTGCCGAGCGCCGCGACGAGCTTGTCCGTCACCTCGCGCGCGCTCATCTCCGGCTTCTCGTCGTAGGTCTTCACCTCGCGCGGGCTCGGCACGAGGATCCGGTCCTCGCCCGGGTAGACCGTCTCCCGCCCGCCGTTGAAGAAGAACGTGACGTGGGCGTACTTCTCGGTCTCCGCGCAGCGGAGCTGCGCGAGGCCGGCGTGCGAGACGATCTCGGGGAAGATCTCGGTGAGGTCCTGCGGCGCGTAGGCGACCGGGTACGGGAACGTCTTGTCGTACTCGGTCATGCACACGTAGGCGGAGAGCCGCGGCGGAGCGCCGCGGTCGAAGTCGTGGAAGCCCTCGCCGGCGAGCGCGCGGGTGATCTCGCGCGCGCGGTCCGCGCGGAAGTTGAAGAACAGCACCGCGTCGCCGTCGCGCACCGGACCGACGGGCTTGCCGTCTCCGTTCACGACGACGGTGGGCTTCACGAACTCGTCGGTCTCCCCGCGGCCGTACGCGGCCTCCATCGCCGCGACGCCGCTCGGCGCCCGCTGGCCCTCGCCCTTCACCAGCGCGCGGTAGGCGAGCTCCACGCGATCCCAGCGCTTGTCGCGGTCCATCGCGTAGTAGCGCCCGGAGACCACCGCGACCTTGCCGTAGCCGGTGTCGCGCAGCCGCTTCTCGAGCTGAGCCATGTACTCGAGGCCGCTCTTCGGCGGGGTGTCGCGCCCGTCCATGAACGCGTGGACGAACGTGCGCGGCACCCCCTCGCGCCGCGCGAGCTCGACGAGCGCGTACAGGTGCTCGACGTGGCTGTGCACCCCGCCGTCGGAGAGGAGGCCCATGAGGTGGAGCGCCGCGCCGTTCTCCTTGGCGCGGCGGCACGCCAGGAGGAGCGCGTCGTTCTTGAAGAAGGATCCGTCCTCCACCGCGCGGTTGATGCGCACGAGGTCCTGGTAGACGATCCGGCCCGCCCCGAGGTTCGTGTGGCCCACCTCGGAGTTGCCCATCTGGCCCTCCGGAAGGCCGACCGAGAGCCCGCTCGTCTCGATGGCGGTGTGCGGGTACTCGTGGACGAGGGCGTCCATGTTCGGGGTGCCCGCCACGGCGATGGCGTTCGCCTCGCGCTCGACGCGGAGGCCCCAGCCATCGAGGACCACGAGCAGGACGGGCTTCGGCTTCGTCACGGGTTCCTCCGGTCGGACGGCGTGTCGCGTGATGTTAGGGACGCGCCCGGCCATCCACAAGGAAGAAGTCCGCGGCCAGGCGCCCGGCTTTGGACCTCACTTGTGGTACGGCTCGACCCGCAGGATCGTCATGGCGCGGTAGAGCTGCTCCACGAGCACGAGCCGCGCCAGCCGGTGCGCGAGCGTCAGGCGCGAGAGCGCGAGCGTCTCCTCGGCCCGATCCAGCACCGCGCGCGAGAGGCCGTCCGAGCCGCCGATGACGAGCGCGACGTCGCGCCCCCCCTCCGTCCAGCGCCGCACGCGCTCCGCGAGCTGCACGCTCGTCCACTCCGCGCCGCGCTCGTCGAGCGCGACGACCCGCTCGCGCGGGCCGAGCTTGGCGAGGAGCGACCCGGCCTCCTCCTCCTTCGCCTGCGCGGTCCCCGCGTGCTTGCGGGCCTCGGGGACCTCCACGAGCTCGAACCGCGCGTAGCGCCCGAGGCGCTTCGCGTACTCCTCGATCGCCGGCGCGTAGAGCCCGGAGCGATCCCTGCCGACGGCGACGACGCGGAGGCGCATTCGCGGGGCGCCTCAGGGGAGCGGCGCGGCGGCGCCGGAGCCGAGCGCGCGCGCGAGGGTCGCGTCGAGCGCGGCGAGGAGGTCGCGGTTCCCGTCCTGTCGATACGCGGCGAGGCCGCGCTCGAGGTCGGGGAGGCGCGCGAGGAACCCCGCGAGCACGGCGTCGTCGATCGTCTCGGCGGCGACGCCGTAGCCGAGCCGCTCGAGGTAGCGGGCGTTCAGGATCTGCTCGAACTGGCGCTTCACGGGGACGGCGAGCATGGGCTTCCCGAGATACACCGCCTCGCTCATGAGCGTGAAGGATCCGCCCGACACGACCGCGCGCGCGGTGCGCAGGTCCTCGACGAAGACGGGCTCGCTGAAGGGACGCCACAGGAGGTTCCCCTCCCTCGCGTCGGCGACGAGGTCGCGGCGGAGCCCGTAGATGCGGCACTCGCGCCCGGAGCGCCGCAGGACCTCGGGCAGCGCCTCGTTGGAGGTGGAGGTCTGGTAGACGAGGAGGTGCTCGCCGCGCTCCGGCCGCGCGGCGAGGATCTCCGGGCGGAGCACCGGCGGGTGGAGCGTCGTGCGGCGCTTCACCCGCTCCGGCCGGAAGAACGTCGCGACGAGGTAGTGGAAGCAGCCCGGCAGCTTCGCCTTCACCACGGCCTTCGCGACGAGGAACTCCGCCTCGTGCCCGGCGATCACCTCCGGCGGATGATGGGCGCGGTTCACGATCTGGTTGTTGTCCACGGAGATGCACGGGAGCCCGTGCGTCCGCGCGAACAGGTGGCTCCAGCTCTCGAAGTCGGAGACGACCACGTCCGGCCGGAAGGCCCGGGCGAGGTCGAAGTAGGCCTTCACGTTGCGCGGCCAGCCGCCGAGGGCCGCCCCCTTGAGGTTCGCGAGGACGGTCCGGAAGCTCCGGACCTCGTTGTCCTCGTACACGATCGAGAGCCCCCAGATCTTGTTCACTCCCAGCCGATCCCGCTCGAGCGACTTGAGGTACCCGTGCGCCCTGCCGGAGACGACCACCTGGACGTCGTGGGCGCGCGACAGGTGGTCGATGACCACGCGCGAGCGGATCGCGTGCCCCATCCCCTCGCCCGCGACCCCGTAGAGGATGCGCGCCATGCCGTGACTGTAGCGCGCTCCGGCGGACCTGGCCCCAGGCCCGGCCGGGACCCACCCGCGCGGCGCGCGCTTCCGGCAGGGGCGCGCGGCGGGTACCCTGCGCGTCCATGAACGCTCCCGAGCCACCGGACGGCGGCACGCGCCCCGCCGGGCTCGGCGCGACCCTGCGCGCGCTCGTCGCGCTCGCCTGGCCCATCGTGATCTCCCGCGCCACGCAGGCGGTGGTCGGGATCGCCGACGCGGTGATGGTCGCGCACCTCGGCGAGGCGGCGCTCGCGGCGACGACGACCGGCGCGACCAACGCGCTCTGCGTCTTCATCCTGCCGATCGGGACGGTCTTCATCGTCCAGAGCTTCTCCGCGCAGCTCTTCGGGCGCGGGGACTCCGCCGGCGCGCGCCGGTTCGGCTGGTACGGCCTCGCCGTCGCGGCCGGCGCGCAGGCGCTCGGGATCGCCGGCGCGGCCGCGGCGCCGCACCTCCTCGCCCGCCTCGCCTACGCCGCGGACGTGCGCGCGCTCATGAGCGGCTACCTCCAGCTCCGGCTCCTCTCCGCGGGCGCCGCGGTCGGCATGGAGGCCCTCGCGGGCTACTACGGCGGGCTCGGCGACACGCGCCGGCCCATGGTCGCGAACGTCGCCGCGATGGTGCTGAACGTCCTCGGCAACTGGCTCCTCATCGACGGGCACCTGGGGCTCCCCGCCCTCGGCGTCGCGGGGGCGGCCCTCGCGAGCACGTTCTCGACGACGGTCGCGTTCCTCGGGCTCGCCGCGACGTTCGTGCGCGAGGGGCGCCGCGCGGGGACGGGCCGGCTGCGCGGGAGCGAGCTCTGGCGCGTGCTCCGCTTCGGCGTGCCGTCGGGCATCACCTGGTTCCTCGAGCTCCTCGCCTTCGTGTTCTTCGTGAACGTCGTCTTCGCCGGCCTCGGGACGACCTCGCTGGCGGCGCTGATGTCGATCCTCCAGGTGAACACCATCGCGTTCATGCCCTCGCTCGCGCTCGCCAGCGCGGGAGCGATCCTCGTCGGCCAGGCCATCGGCGCCGCGCACAGGGACCGCGTCCCGCGCGTCCTCGCGGTCACGTTCGCGGTGTGCGCGGCCTGGCAGCTCTTCGTGGGCCTCCTCTACCTCGTCGCGCCGGACGCGATCCTCGCGCCCTTCTCCCCCGGCGCCGCTCCGGAGGGCGCCTTCCACGCGATCGGGCGGCGCGTGCTCGTGCTGGCGGCGGCGTGGCAGCTGTTCGACGCCGCCGCCATGGTGCTCGGCGAGGGGCTCCGCGCGGCGGGCGACACCGCCATCGTCATGTGGCTGCGCATCGCCATCGGCTGGGCGGTGTTCGTGCCGGGGAGCTGGATCTCGGTGCGCTGGTTCGGCGCGGGGGACGCGGTCGCGGTGGGGTGGCTCGTGCTCTACCTCGCGCTCCTCGCGCTCGTGCTCTGGCTCCGCTTCCGCGCCGGCGCCTGGCGGCGGATCGAGCTCGTGCCCGAGGGCACCTGACGGGGGCGGCGACGTCGCCCCGAGCGGCGTCGCCCTGCTCGCCGGTCTCCTTCGGCCCGGCCTCAGCGCGCGCAGCGCGGGGGCGCGTCCGCGTCCGCCTCGGTCGCGTCGCGCGGGATGGTGAGCCCGAGGGCGCCCGCGTCGAGGAGGCCACCGCGCTCGAGGTCGCTCACCCGCACCGCCGCGAGCGAGCCGTCCGCGCCGAACAGGTGCTCGACGCGGAGGTGGTGCCCCGCCACGCGGCCGTCGCGGACGTACTTCACCGTCCGTCCCTGCGCGTCGCGCTCCACCTTGCGCCAGGACTCCCCCTCGCACCCGGGGAACGTGCGGATCTCGCCGGAGAGCGCCCCGGCGGCGCGGAGCGAGGCGTAGCGCGCGAGCGCCGCCTCGGCGCGGGTCGCCGCCGGCGCTGCTTCCGCGGCCTTCCCGGTCGGCCGTTCCCGGGCGGGGGTCGGCTCGGGCGGCGCGGGCGGCGCGGCCGCT
>NZ_JALCZB010000161.1:0-5584 GCF_022690745.1 Anaeromyxobacter sp. SG64
GGCGCCGAGGGCGCCTGCGCCAGCGCGGGGGGCGCGGCGAGCGCGACGAGGACTGCGGCGAGCGCCGCGCGCGCCGAGCGCGGGGCCTTCCGGGAGAGCGGCGTCATCACGCCCGCGAGGATACCGCACGCCCGCGGCGCGCCGAGGTTAGATTGGGGGCGGCGGAGGGACGGTCCGGATGGCCCGCATCGACATGGAAGACTTCGTCGAGGGGACGGAGATCGCGCGCGTCTACCTCGCGGCGACGCTCGAGGAGGCGCAGGCGGTCGAGGCCGCGCTCGAGGACGCGGGGTTCGAGTTCGCGATCGAGCTCGAGACGTTCGCCTCGCCCACCGCGCTCGGCTCGAACCAGCCGCGCCGCGGCGCCGGCTTCTGGGTGGAGGCGAGCGCCGCGACGGCCTGCATCGGCGCGCTCGAGCGCGCCGGGCACCTGCGCGGCCTCGCGGAGCGCGAGTAGCCGGACCCGGCTACGCGGCCTTCGCCTTGGGCAGCGGCTTGCCCTTCTCGAACGCCGCGTTCGCCCCGAACTTGGCGACGATCTTCTTCTTGGTGTCGAGCCCCGTCGCCTCGATGACGAAGTTCGGGACGCGGCGGGCGCGCGTGTCCGCGACCCAGCGCGTGATCTCGCCGCGGCGGGCGGCCGGAGTGACGCGCCGCGCGACGACGTTCTTGCCGAGCTCGCGCCGGAGGCCCTCCTGCACGAGGTCGCCGACGTGGCGCGCGATGGCCGAGGAGACGCGGGCGACGACCTCGTCGGCCGTCTCGCGGAGGATGTCGTCGATGCTGGACTGGCGTGCCATGCTGGATTGCTCCATTCAGGGAGCCAGGAACATAGCCCGGTGGTCGAAATTGTCCACCGCATTCGTCCGGATTGCCCCCCATTGGACAATGGCTCCAGCGGAGTGGGCGTCCAGGCGACACGGCGCGCCGCGTCGCCTATTCCGCCGTCCGGCCGTCGCGCTGCGCGCGCCGCCGCGCTCCGCCGTCTCCACCCGCCATTCGCCCGCGCAGGCGCTCGAGCGCGGCCATGAGGTCCGGCTTCCCCGTCAGGACCGGCGAGAGCGGGTCCGCGCGAAGGCGGCGCGCGCGGCCCGGGACGTTGCGGAGGGTGAAGCGGGACGGGTCGAGCCGCGCCGTCACCTCGCTCCAGCGCAGCGGCGTCGACACCGGCGCGCCCGGCTTCGGCCTGACGGCGTAGGGCGCGGCGATGGTCTTGCCGAAGCCGTTCTGGAGGAAGTCGAGGTAGACGCGGCCGCCGCGCGCGGAGAGGGCGCGCGCCGTGGTCGCGATCTCCGGGAGCTCCGCCTCGATCGCGCGGGCGAGGAGCTCGCCGAGCGTCCTCGACTGCGCGTGGGTGAGCTGACCGCCGAGCGGCACGAGCACGTGCAGGCCCTTCTGCCCGGTCGTCTTGGGATACGACGGCAGCCCGAGCTCGTCGCAGAGGGCGTGGAGCGCCCGCGCGATGCGCACGACGTGCTCGAAGGGCGCGTCCTTGGGATCGAGGTCGACGACGCACCAGTCCGGGCGCTCGAGCGCGCCCGCCCGGCTCGACCACACGTGCAGCGGGATCGTGCCGAGGTTCGCGATCCACGCGAGGCCGTCCGCGTCGTCGACGAGGAAGTGATCGAGCTCGCGCCCGGCGTCCTCGCCACGGATCCGCACCGTCCGCAGCCACTCCGGCCGCCAGGTGGGCGCGTCCTTCTGGAAGAAGCTCTTCCCGTCGATGCCCTCGGGATAGCGCGTGAGGACGAGCGGCCGGTCCTTCAGGTAGGGCAGCATGAAGGGCGCGATGGCGCGGTAGTACGCGACGACGTCCCCCTTCGTGATCCCGTCCGCGGGGAACCAGACCTTCTCGCCGTTCGTCACCTCCACCCGGCGCGCGGGACGCGCAGGGTGCGGCACGGGCGGCGACGCGTCGTGCGGCGCGCGTGCCTCAGCGGCGCTCCGCGCCGCCGGGATGTCGAGCCACGCCGCGGAGCGGCCCGCGCGGTAGGGAGCGTCGGCGCGCTTCGCGACGATGCCGGCGAGCCCGCGCGCGCTCACCTCGCGCCGGAGCTCCTCGCCGCGCCCCTCGACGTGCTCCGCGTAGCGCACCGGCCCGAGTTGCGGGACGACGCTCGCGAGGAGGCGCTTCCGCTCGGCGAGCGGGAGGGCGCGGACGTCCAGGCCGCCGAGGGCGAGGAGGTCGAAGACGAAGAACGTCGCGGGGCGCTCCAGCGCGGCGCGCGCGACGTCTCGCGGACGGGCGAGCCGTGCGCGCGCCTCGAGCGCAGCGAGGTCGGGGCGGCCGTCGGGCCCGAGCACCACGACCTCGCCGTCGACGATCGCGTCGACGGGCAGCGCCTCGAGCGGCCGCGCGATCTCGGGGTAGAGCGCGGTCGCGTCCTCGCCGCGCTGCGTGAGGAGCGTCGCGCGCGTCCCCTCGCGCCGGGCGACGAGGCGGTAGCCGTCGTACTTCACCTCGAAGAGCCAGCCCTCCCCCTCCCCCCGCAACGGCTCGCCGCGCGGCGTCGCGCGCATCGGCCGGGCGTCGGCCCGCGAGAGCGCCCGCCGAGGCGCGCCGAGCCGCTCCGCCTCCCGCACCGCCCGCTCCGCGCGGCCCTCGCCCGCGGCGAGCTCCTCGAGCAGGCGGCCCGAGAGGACCGACTCCTGCGCGAACTCGCGCCCGGGGCCGGCCCACGCGTCGCCCCGGTGCTTCAGGAGCAGCCACTGCTGCTTGCCGCCCTGGGCCACGCGCGTGCGGACGAGCGTCCACTCTCCGTGCAGCTTGTAGCCGGAGAGCTGGAAGACGAGCTTGCCCCGGGCCAGCCCGTCGTACGGGTCCCCGACCGGGCGCCACACGCCGCGATCCCACACGATGACCGCGCCGGCGCCGTAGTTGCCGGTGGGGATGGTGCCCTCGAAGCCCGCATACTCGACCGGGTGGTCCTCGACCTCGACCGCCATGCGCTTGTCGGCGGGATCCGCCGAGGGCCCCTTGGGGACCGCCCAGGAGCGCAGCGTGCCCCCGAGCTCGAGCCGGAAGTCCCAGTGGAGACGTCGCGCGGCGTGCTTCTGCACGACGAACAGCCGCGGAGCGTCCGGCGCTCGCGCCCCGTCCTCCGCGGGGCCGAAGGGCTCGGGCGTCCGGCCCGGATCGCGCTTGGCGCGGTAGCTGTCGAGACGATCGGGCACGCGCGGCTCGCTCCCTTAATGTAAGGAGGCATGGCGCCCCGCTCGATCGCGACAGGCACGATCTCCTTCGGTCTCGTGTCGATCCCAGTCCGCCTCTACCCGGCGACGCAGCCCTCCGCCTCCATCTCGTTCAACCTCCTGCACGCGGCGTGCGGCTCGCGCCTCAAGCAGCAGTACGTCTGCGCGAAGGAGGGCGTGAAGGTGGAGCGCGACGAGATGGTGAAGGGCTACGAGTTCGCGAAGGACCGCTACGTCACGTTCACGCCCGACGAGCTGCGCGCGCTCGACGAGATCGCCACCCAGACCATCGACATCGCCGAGTTCGTCCCGGCCGCGCAGGTGGACCCGGTGTACTTCGACCGCGCCTACTACCTGGGCCCCGACAAGGGCGGCGGGAAGGCCTACCGGCTGCTCGCCCTCGCGCTCGAGCGCGCCGGCAAGGCGGCCCTCGCCCGCTACGCGGCGCGGGGCAAGCAGTACCTGGTGCTCATCCGCGCGCGCGACGGGCGGCTGGTGATGCAGCAGCTCTTCCACGCGGACGAGGTCCGTCCGATGGACGAGGTCCCCGTGGACGACGCCCAGCCCAAGGACACCGAGATCCAGCTCGCGCTCCAGCTCATCGAGCAGACCGCGTCGGAGGCCTTCCGGCCGGAGCAGTACGAGGACGCGGTGAAGGCGCGCGTCGAGGCCGCGATCGCGAAGAAGGTGGAGGGCCAGGAGATCCAGGTCGCGGCGCCCGCCGAGCCGGCGGCGCAGGTGATCGACCTCATGGACGCGCTGAAGGCGAGCATCGACGCCGCGCGCGGCGAGAGCCGGCGCCCCGCGCGCGCCGCGCCACCCGCGGCCGACGCCGGAGAGCGCAAGGGGGCGAAGCGGGCGCGGCGGGACGCGGACGAGCGCGGCAAGGCCACCACTTCCCGCAAGTGACCCCGCCGTGCGATGGTGGGGCGCGTGTATCGCGCCACCGACGTCGCCCGGCTGCTCGGCCTGCCCGTCGCGGAGATCCGCCGCCTGGCGCGCGCGGGGTTCGTGATGCCGCGCCGCGGACCTCGCAACGAGCTCCGCTTCGCATTCCAGGACCTCGTCCTCTTCCGCGCCGCGGCCGAGCTCGTCCACGCGCAGGTGCCGCCGTCGCGCGTGCGCCGGGCGCTCGGCGACATCCGCGCCAAGCTGCCGCACGATCGGTCGCTCGCCGGGGTCCGGGTGCTCGCCGACGGGCGGAACGTGGTGGTGCAGGACGGCGGCGCGCGCTGGCGTCCGGACACCGGGCAGGTCCTCCTCGACTTCGAGGTGCGCGACGTCGCTCGCAAGGTCGCGCCGCTCGTGCGCTCCGGCCGGCCGCCGGGCGGCGCGAAGCTGGACGCGGACGCCTGGTACCGCTGGGGCTGCGACCTGGAGGACGGCGCGCCCGCGGAGGCGGTCGAGGCCTACCGGCGCGCGCTCGGGCTCGATCCGGACCACGCGGGCGCCCACCTGAACCTCGGGCGCCTCCTGCACGAGGCGGGCGATCCGCGCGCGGCCGAGTTCCACTACCGGCGCGCGCTCCCCGCCACCTCGCAGCGCGCGCTCGCGTCGTTCAACCTCGGCGTGGCCCTCGAGGACCAGGGGCTCGACGACGAGGCCCTGCTGGCCTACGCGCGCGCCATCGAGGCCGACCCCGCGCTCGCGGACGCGCACTACAACGCGTCACGCCTGCTCGAGCGGCTGGGCCGGAGCGCCGACGCGCTCCGGCACCTCGCCGCCTATCGCCGCCTCACCGACACCGGCGCCTGATCCCGGGGTCGCGTGGCGCCCCTGGCGCACCGAGCTCTTCCCCTACTCCCCGCCCCAGGGCGCTCGCGGCGGCCGCCGCGCGGCGCGCTGCTGATCCGGCTGCTGCTGCGGGTGGCGCGGGTCCTGCTCCCACTTCATGCCGAGCGCGGAGATCGCGTTCCGGCTGGCGAGCAGGTCCGACTCGGCCAGCACCTCGGTGTCGGAGAGCCACTTCTTGAGGCGCGCGTCCTCGCCCGGCGTCTCGTCGCGCCAGCGCTGGAGATCCGCGCGCTGGCTGCGCTGGGCGAACTCGACCTGCTGCAGGAACGCGTGGTCGAAGTCGGCGCCGGACTTGCCGCGGAGCTGCTTCATCATCGCGTCGTGAGCGTCGCGCTCGTTCTTCGGGCCCGACATGTCCTTCGGCTTGCCGCCGCGCTCGGCGACGATCGTCCCGAGCTCGCGCTCGACGCGCGCGTGGTCGTCGACGAGCTTCTTGCCGAGGTCCTTCACCTGGCTCGACGCGCCCCGCTCCTGGGCCAGCCGCCCGAGCTCCTGCCCTTCCCGGCTGCGCTGCTCGAGCGTCCCGAAGATCTGCTTCTGGCGATCGTCGATCCGCTTCGCCGCGTCCTGCGGTGCCGCGCCGGGTCGAGCCGGCGCC
>NZ_JALCZB010000162.1:0-5574 GCF_022690745.1 Anaeromyxobacter sp. SG64
CGGCGACCTCCGCGGGCGCCGCGCGGCGGCCCGCGGCGGGGAGGGCGGCCCGCGCGGTCGGGCGCTGGTACGCGACGCCGAACGGACCCGCGCGCACCGTGAACGGAGCGTGCGCCGCGAGCGGCGGGTCGGCGGCGCCCGTGAGCAGCCAGCCGCCCGGCGCGAGGGTCGCGAAGAGGCGCGTCGCGATCTCCGGCACGAGCGCGGGATCGAGGTAGATGAGCACGTTCCGGCACAGGACCAGGTCGAGGTCCGCGAGCCCGCGCGCCCGCGACGGGTACTCGCCGCGCGCGAGGTTCAGGGGGAAGAACCGGACCCGCGCCGCGATCTCCCGCGGGAGCACGAACCGACCGTCGATCTCCCGCAGGTGAAGGCGCGCCCGGGCGTCCGCGGCCCCGCGCAGCGACCAGAGGGAGTACTCGCCTCGCCGCGCGCGCGCGAGCGCGGACTCGTTCAGGTCGGTTCCGACGAGGTGGACGCCGTGCCGCACGCCGCGATCGTGCAGCGCGATCGCGAGCGAGTACGGCTCCTCGCCCGTCGAGCACCCCGTGCTCCACGCCCGGAACGCCTCGGGGCCGCCCGCCCTGCGGGCGAGCCCCTCCGGAACGATCACCTGCTCGATGAGCGCCCACTGCGCCGGCTCGCGGAAGAACCAGGTCTCCCCCACCGTGAGCTCCTCGATGAACGGCTCGAGCGGCCGCGAGCCGTCGACCACGCTCAGCGCGAACGCCTCGCCGTCGGGCAAGCCGGCGGCGTGCGCCTCGCGCGCGAGCGCCGCCGCGAGGAGCGTCGCCCGCACTCCGGTGAGGTCGAGGCCCGCGCGCTCCCGGACGAGGGCGCGCAGGCGATCCGACGCCGCGGGCGGGGAGGGGCTCATCGCGCCGCCGGCTCGACCCCGCGGAGCCACTCCTCGAGCGCCTGGATCACGACCGTGCCCTGCGGGAGCCGCACCAGGCCGGCGGCGAGCGGGTCGGGCGCGATCCACTCGGGGTAGGGCGAGACCGCCGCGTCCGGCACCTCGCGGATCTCGAGCACCCGCTCGACCTCGAGCGCCACGCGGCGGCCGGCGATCTCGACCACGAGCAGCTGATCCTCCGCGCGCGGGGGCCGGACCTGCGCGCCGAGCCGCGCCGCCACGTCCACCACGGGTACGAGCATGCCGTGCACGTCGAGCACGCCCCGCACGTGCGGCGGGGCGCCCGGGACCGGCGTGGGCGCGGCCATTCGGAGCACCTGCAGCGCGCAGGTCGCGGGCAGTGCGAAGGTTTGGGAGGCTGCGGTGAACAGGACGAAGGACGCCATGAGCTTATGAGCTGCCCGAGGATCCGCTGCCCGCCCGCGCGCGCGGGACGTCTCCCCCAAGGTGCGCTCGCCCGCGCCCGCCGCCCAGCCGACGGCCGCGCTCGGGGCGACCCCGGAGCGAGCGCCCGCAGGGCGGGGGAGGAGGCGGCGCGCCGATGACCCTCTCCATCGGGATCGTCCTCGCCGTCCTCGCCGTCGCCGTGGTGCTGTTCGCGCTCGAGCGCATCCCGCTCGAGGTGAGCGCCCTCACGGTCGTGGCCCTCCTCGCCGTGACCCGCGTCCTCACGCCGGAGCAGGCCTTCGCGGGGTTCGCGAACGAGACCGTCATCCTCATCTTCACGCTCCTCTCGATGACGCAGGGGCTGGTCTCGACGGGGGTCGTGCAGGCCATCGGGCAGCGCATGTCGGGCGCGGGCCGCTTCGGGCCGACGGTGTTCGTGGGCGCGATGATGGTCGTCGTGGCCGCGCTCTCGTCGCTCGTCTCGAACACCGTCACCACCGCGGCGTTCCTGCCCGTCGTCATCGGCGCGGCCGACCGGGCGAAGCTCGCGCGGAGCCGCGTGCTCATGCCGCTCGCCTACGCCTCCATGCTGGGCGGCACGATCTTCCTCATCGGCACGTCCACGAACCTCGTGGTGAGCGCCATGATGGCGAGGACGGGCCTCGGGGCCATCGGGTTCACCGAGCTCGCGCCGGTGGGCCTGCCGCTCGCGGTCGTCGGGATCGCCCTCGTGCTCCTCCTCGCGCCCTTCCTGCTGCCCGAGCGCAGCGGGGAGGAGGACGAGGCGATGCCGGCGCGCGAGTACCTCGCCGAGGTGGCGGTCGTGGCGGGCTCGCCCTTCGCGGGGAGGCGGCTCGAGGAGCTCACGCACGGGCTCGGGTTCAGGGTGCTCGCGGTCACGCGCGGCGGCGCGGCGCTCGAGGCATCCCCGGAGCTCGTCCTCGCCGAGGGCGACGCGCTCCTGCTCGAGGAGGATCGGCTCGACCTCCTGCGCGTGAAGGACCTGCGAGGCCTGGAGATGCGCGCCGAGGCGAAGGCGCGGGCGGGCGAGGGCGAGGACGTCGTGCTCATGGAGGCGGCGGTGCCGGTCGGCTCGAGCCTCGTCGGCCGCTCGCTCAAGGAGGCGTTCTTCGCCGAGCACTTCGGCCTCGTCGCGCTCGCGATCGCGCGGCGTCCCGCGATCCAGCGGCTCACCCGCGTGCAGCTCCTGCACGGGCTCTTCGGCGCGCACTCGCTGTCGACGCTGCCGCTCGCGGCGGGCGACGTGCTCCTCGTGCGCGGCCCGCGCCCGCGCGTCCGCGCGCTCGCGGACGGGACCACGCTCACGCTGCTCGGCAGCGTCGAGTACCAGCCGGTGCGCTACCGCAAGGCGCTGTTCGCCGTGGCGATCTTCGTCGCCGTCCTCGCGGTCGGCCTCCTGAAGCTCGTCCCGCTCTCGGTGGCCGGGCTGTGCGGCATGCTCCTCATGATCGCCACGCGCTGCGTGGACGCGCGCATGGCGTTCCGGGTCGACTGGCGGGTGGTGCTCCTCATCGGCGCGATGATGGCGCTCGGGACCGCCATGGAGGTGAGCGGCGCAGGGCGCTGGCTCGGCTCGCTCCTCGTCCCCCTCGCCGGCCACGTGGGCGCGCGCGGCGTGCTCGTGGCGCTCATGATCTTCACCATCGTGCTCTCCGCGCCCATGTCGAACCAGGCCGCGGCCCTGGTGCTGCTGCCGGTCGCGACCGGGGTCGCCGCGCAGCTCGGCCTCGCGCCGCGGCCGTTCGCGATCGGGATCTGCCTCGCGGCCTCGTTCTCCTTCATCACGCCGCTCGAGCCGTCCTGCGTGCTCGTGTACGGACCGGGGAGGTACCGCTTCCTGGACTTCGTGCGGATGGGCGCGCCGCTCACCGCCGCGCTCCTCGTCCTGCTCGCGATCCTCGTGCCGGTGGTCTGGAGGTTCTGATTGGGCCCGCGCGATCTGTTGCGGCGCCGCGGTCCGCATGCTTACCTGACCGACCATGAGCACGAACGACCCGAACGAGCCTCTGCCCACGACGCCGATCGGCGCCACGCCTCCGGCCACGCCGCCGGTGGGCCCGACGCAGTGGGGCGCTCCGCCCGCGCCGCCTCCGGCGTGGGGCGGCGGAGGCGGGTCCGGGTGGGGGCCGACGCCCCCCTCGATGCCGCCGCCTCCGCCTCCGCGACGCGACCGGCTGGCCATCGGGATCGTCGCCTTCATCTTCGGCGGGCTGTTCCTCGTGTTCTTCGGGTTCCTCTTCCTCGCCTACAGCGTGGTGAAGGGGGAGTCGCCGTCCATCGCCTCCGGCCCGCGCATCGCGATCATCGAGGTGAAGGGAGCGATCGCGACCGGCCCCGGCGGCGCCGACGCCGATCGCATCCTGAAGCAGCTCCGCAAGGTCGGGGAGGACGACGGGCTCAAGGCGGTGGTCGTCCGGATCGACTCGCCCGGCGGCGCGGTCGCGCCGTCGCAGGAGATCCACGACGAGGTGAAGAAGCTCGCGCAGAAGAAGACCGTGGTCTGCTCGATGGGGAACCTCGCCGCGTCCGGCGGCTTCTACGTCGCCGTCGCCTGCCCCAAGGTCGTCGCGGAGCCCGGCACGCTCACCGGCTCCATCGGCGTCATCACGCAGTTCCCCAAGGTGAAGGGGCTGCTCGACCGCTGGGACATCAAGATGGAGACGGTGAAGAGCGGCGCCCTCAAGGACGCGGGCAATCCCTTCTCCGAGATGAGCGCCGAGGAGCGCGCCTACTGGCAGTCGCTCATCGACCAGGTCTACGCCCAGTTCGTCCGCGCCGTGGCGAAGGGGCGCGGCCTCGACGAGGCGGCCGTCCGGAAGTTCGCCGACGGGCGGGTCATCACGGGCGAGCAGGCGAAGGCCCTCAAGCTCGTCGACGCGCTCGGCAACTTCTACGACGCGGTCGAGCTCGCGAAGACGGAGGCGAAGCTCTCCGGCGAACCGCACCTCGTGTACCCGGCGGACGAGCGGGGCGCGTTCCTCGAGCAGCTCGTGGGCAGCGCGGCTGGAGCCGCCGCGGACGCGGTCGCCGCGCGCATCCAGAAGGGCGCCTCCGCCGCGCAGGAGCCCGGGGTCTACTTCCTCGCGCGCTGATCTCGAGGCCGACATGGAACAGCCGCTCTGGGCGCCCTGGCGGATGGAGTTCATCCGCGCCGAGAAGCCGACGGGCTGCATCTTCTGCGACTTCCCCGCTGCGCCCGAGTCGCGCGACCGCGAGAACCTCCTCGTCCACCGGAGCGCGCACGCGTTCACCTGCCTCAACCGCTTCCCCTACAACTCGGGTCACGTGATGGTGATCCCCCGCGCCCACGTCGCCGACCTCGGCGCCCTGGAGCGGGATGGGTGGGCGGACCTGCAGGACGAGCTGCGCCGCGCCGTCGAGGTCGTGCGCGCGGTGTACCGCCCGGACGGGATGAACGTGGGGATGAACCTCGGCCGCTCCGCCGGCGCGGGCATCGCCGATCACCTGCACTGGCACGTGGTCCCGCGCTGGACGGGGGACAACAACTTCATGCCCGTGCTCGCGGACCAGCGCGTCGTGGTCGAGGCGCTCGACGCCGCGTGGGAACGGCTCCACGCCGGCTTCGCCGGCGTCCGCTAGGACCCGTGACCGACGCCTGGGTCGCCCTCGCCGCGGTGTCCTTCGCGGCGGCCGCCGTGCTCCTGTGGGACCGGCTGCGCCGTCGCCGAGACGAGGCCCAGGCCTACCTGAAGGGCGTCCGCTCGGTGATCTCCGGCGACCCGGACGCCGCGATCGAGGCGCTCTCCGACGCCGCCCGGCTCGGCAGCCCGGAGGCCGTCGAGACCTACCTCGCGCTCGGCCAGCTCTTCCGGCGCACCGGCGATCTCTCGCGGGCGGTCCGCCTCCACCGGAACATGCTGCTCGGGCCGGCGCTCGATCCCGCCCGCCGCGCGGAGGTCGAGCGCGAGCTCGCCGAGGATTACCGGCGGAGCGGGATGCTCGCCGAGGCCGTGGAGATCTACCGCAAGCTCGGTCCGGCGGATCGCACGGCGTGGGAGGGGCTCCGCGACGTGCTCGTGGACGCCGGGGATCTGCCCGGCGCGATCTCGGCCCAGCGCGCGCTCGCGATCGAGGGCGCCGATCCCGTGCTCGCGCACCTCCTCGCCGCCGCCGCCCGCGAGGCGTTCGCCCGCGCGCCGGCCGAGGCGACCGCGCTCGCCGCGGAGGCGCTCCGCGCCGACGGGGAGAGCGCGGACGCGCACCTCGCCGCGGCCGAGCTCGCCGGCGCC
>NZ_JALCZB010000163.1:0-5215 GCF_022690745.1 Anaeromyxobacter sp. SG64
CGCGCGCCGCTCCTCGGCGAGCCGCGCCCGCTCGTCGTCGAGCGCGCGGAGCGCCTGGCCGAGCGCGCCGCCCTGGCCGGTCAGCGCCGCGCGGGCCCGCTCCACGACGGGCCCGGGCAGCCCCACGCGCGCGGCGACCTCGATCGCGGACGAGCTCCCCGGGCTGCCGAGGTGGAGCTGGTAGGTGGGGGCGAGCCGCTCCGCGTCGAACCCGACGCGCGCGTTGGCGTAGTGCGTGTCGGTGAGCGCGAGCGCCTTGAGCTCGTCGAGGTGCGTCGTGACGAGCACGGCCGCGCCGCGCTCGACGAGCGACTCCAGGATCGCCGCGGCGAGCGCCGCGCCCTCGCGCGGATCGGTGTCGGCGGCGATCTCGTCCACCAGGACGAGCGACCCCGGGACCGCCCCGGCGAGCATCTCCTTCACCGCGGCGAGGTGTGCGGTGAAGGTGGACAGATCCTTCGTGAGATCCCCGCGCTCGTCGACGGCCGCCTTCACCTCGAGGAAGAAGGGGAGCCGCGAGCCGGCGGCGGAGGCGACCGGCAGGCCCGCGCGGAGCATGAGCGCGGACAGGCCGACCGCGGTGATGGCGACGGTCTTCCCGCCGCCGTTCGGGCCCGACACGATGAGGGCGCGGGCGGGCGGGTCGAGCCGCACGTGGCTCGCCACCACCTTCTTGCCCTGCAGGACGAGGAGCGGGTGGCGCAGCGAGAGGAGCTCGAACCCCGCGCCGGGCGCGAGCACCTCGGGGGCGCGCGCGTCGAGGTCGGAGGCGAGCAGCGCCGAGCCCTCGAGCACGTCGAGCGCGGCGAGGAGCTCGAGGTCGCGCGCGAGCGCGCCCGAGCCGGCCATGAGCGCCTGGGTGAGCTCGCGGAGGATGCGCTGCTCCTCCTCCGCCGCGACGGCGTTCGCGATCGACAGCTCGTTGCCGAGCTCGACCATGGAGTCCGGCTCGACGAAGAGCGTCTGGCCCGACTGGGAGGCGTTGTGGACGATGCCGGGGACGGCGGAGCGCGCGCTCGCGAGCACCGGCAGGACGTAGCGCTCGTTGCGGATGGTGAAGTAGGTGTCGCGCAGGTGGCGCTGCATCTCGGCGTCGGCGAGGAGCGCCTCCACGTGGACCTTGAGCGCGCGGTGCAGGCCACGCGCCCGCTCCCGGGCCTGGGCGAGCTCGGGGCTGGCCCGGTCGGAGATCGCGCCCGACGGCTCGATGGCGCGCTCGACGCGGTCCGCGAGCGCGGCCGACGGCGAGAGCGGCTCCGCGATCGCCCACAGGCGCGGGGTCTCCGCCGCGCGCGCCTCGAGGAGCCCGCGCGTCCGCGCGGCGGCGCGGGCGAGCGCGGCGCACTCCCGCAGCGCCAGCGGCTCGAGGACGCCCCCCTTGCTCGCCCGCTCGAGGTGCCCGGCGACGTCGCCGACTCCGCCGAGCGGCAGCGCGAGCCCGAGCTCCGACAGGCGCCGCGCCTCTCCCACCCGCAGGAGCGCCTCGCGCGCGGCGTCGGCGGTCGGCTGGAAGGGGAGGTCGAGGGCGCGGGCCCGGCCGGCGGGCAGCCTGCAGCGCGCGGCGATGGCGGAGAGGATCTCGGGCCAGCCGAGCTCCCGTTGCGTGCGGTCGGTCATCGGACGCCGCTCCACTTACCCCTTCCCGCGCCGCTGCGCCACAGGCCGGATTACGGGCGCCGCCCCGTGGTTATATGGCAGCGTGAAGCGCCTGCCCCTCGCCCCCTTCCTCGCGCTCGGCGCCGTGCTCGCCGCGTGCGCCTCCGCGCCGCCCCTCCCGACCGCGCCGCTCGCCCCGCGGGCGGTGCCTCCCGCGGCGCCGGTCCCCGGCTCGGAGGCGCTCCTCGCCGAGGCCCTCGCCCTGCGCGCGGCAGGCGAGCCCGCGAAGGCGCGGCTCCGGCTCGAGGAGGCGCTCGCGGCGGCGCCCGCCCGCGACGACGTCCGGATCGAGCTCGCCGAGCTGCTCGTCGCGGACGGCCGCGAGCTCGACCGGGCGCGGGAGGTGCTCGCCGGCGTCCGGCGCCGCACCGTCGACGCCCGCTGGGATCTCGCGAGCGCCCGCCTCGCGGAGCTGACCGGCGACGACGAGGGGGCCCAGGCCGCCTACGGACGCGCGCTCATGCTCGGGGAGGACGCCGACCTCCGCCTGCGCCGCGCGCTCGCGCTCTCGCGGCTCGGGCGCGCCGGCGACGCCATCGCCGAGCTCGAGCGGGCCCGCGCCGCCCGACCCGGGGACGGCGCGGTCCGGGCGCAGCTCGCGGACGCCTACGAGGCCGCCGGGCGCCTCGCCGAGGCCGAGGCGGAGCTCGTCGCCGCGGCGCGCAGCGCGCCCGGCCGGGCGGCTGGATGGACCCGCCTCGCGCGGTTCTACGAGCGGACTGGGCGGAGCGCCGAGGCGGCGCGCGCCGACGAGAAGGCGCGCGCCGCGACCCGACCCGCGCGCACCCTGAGGCCGCTCTTGCCCTCGCGGCGGTGACGGCGCGGGCGAGGCCCGGCCTCGCCTTCGGGGCCGGCGCGTCTCGAAAGAGACGGCGGCCGGCTCAGGTCCGCATGCGCTCGGCGATCCAGGCGACCAGGAAGGATCGCGGGACCCCCGCGGCGAGGCTGCCGACGAGGAGGGCGAGGGGCGCCGACAGGTAGATGAGCGCGAGCAGCCCGCCCGAAAGCACCCACAGCCCCGAGAGGAGCAGCCCGAGGTTGCGCACCCGCCGGTCGGTGCCGTCGAGCGCGGCCGCGAGCGTGGCGGTCATGAGGCCGTTGACGCCGGACGCGGCGATGGACACCGCAATGGCGATGGTTCCGCGGTCGAGCGCGACGAGGTCCCGGAACGGCCCCGCCACGTGGTCGAGGAGCAGGTAAGGGGGCGTCGTCCAAGGGAGCCGGCTCGCGAGCGCGTCGACGGTGAGGTGCGCGGCCGCGGCGATGGCGGCGGTGACGGGCACCCGGGTGCGGAGGGTCCGCTCGGACATCCGCGCGTCCTAGCAAAGTTCCGAGGGTGAACGCCAGAGGACCGGGCGGGCCCACCGCCGGGGCCGGTTGGCCGGCTCGAGAGCGGGTGTCTACGTTTGGCGTCGGGAGGAAGTCCATCCGTGCCGCACTCCGGTCCGTCGGTCTCACGAGGTCATCTGCGCCTGGCCACTCTCCCCGCGGCGCCGCATCGGGCAGAGCGCCGGTTGGTGCTGTTCGTCCGAGCCGCGGCGGCGGCCCTCGCCATGCTGTGGTTGACCGCGGCGGCGTGGCTCTCGGCCGCCCTGGCGCTCGCGCCGCTCGCCTTCCGGCGCGCGCCGCTCGGCCGGCGCGTGAGCCCGATGCCGCCCCGCGAGGCGCGGGTCATTCCCTTCCAGCCCCGCCGCCAGGCGCTGACGCGCTGAGGCGGCCCGCCCCGCGGAGCCGGCAGCGTGCGCATCGGCGTCGTGACCGAGGAGTACTACCCGAGCCTCGGCGGCATCCCCGAGCACGTCGAGAACTTCGCCCGCGAGGCGCGGCGCCTCGGGCACAGCGTCAAGATCGTCACGAGCGTCATGCCCGACGCCGCCAAGGGCGCGCCGCCGTCGCTCGACGCGGAGTCCGCGGACGTGCTGCGGGTCGGCGCGAGCCGGCCGCTCGTCCACCGCGGCGCCGTCGGGCGGGTGACCGGTGGGACGGGGGTCGGCGTCGCCCTGCGGGACATCCTCGCGCGCGAGCGGTTCGACGTCGTCCACGTGCACGCGCCGCTGTCGCCGGTCCTGCCGCTCCTCGCCATCCACCACGCGACGGGGCCGGTCGTCGGCACGTTCCACCCGGGCGCGCGCCCCGGCCTCCTGTTCCGGCTCGCGCGCGGCGCGCTGCAGCGCTACGCCGACCGGCTCGACGCGTCCATCGCGGTCTCCCGCGCCGCGCTCGCGCCCTACGGCGACCGCCTCGGCACCGACGTGCGGATGATCCCGCACGGCGTGGACTTCGACCGGTTCTCGCGCGGGCGGCGGCTGCGGCGCTACGACGACGGCAAGCTCAACGTGCTCTGGCTCGGCCGCGTCGAGGCGCGGAACGGGCTCGATCGGATGATCGGCGCGTTCCACCGCGCGTGGAAGCAGATCGACGCGCGGCTCATCGTGGTGGGCGACGGGCCGGGGCTCTCCCGCGCCCGCGCGCGGGTCCCGCGCGAGCTCGAGGAGGACGTGGTGTTCGCCGGGCGCGTCCACGGCGAGCGGCCGGACTGGTACGCGACGGCCGACGTCTTCTGCGCGCCCTCGCAGGCGCCCAGCGCGGGCGTGACGCTCCTCGAGGCGATGGCGGCTGGCAAGCCCGTGCTCGCCTCCGACGTCGACGGGTACGGGGAGATCGTCCAGCACGGCCGCGAGGGGGAGATCCTGCCCGCCGCGGACGAGGCGGCGTGGGCGCGGGCGCTCCTCCGCCTGGCGCGCGAGCCGGCACGCGGCGCCGCGTACGGCGACCGGGGCCGGCTCACGGCCCAGCGCTTCGCCTGGCCGTCGGTGGCACGCGAGGTGCTCGGGGTGTACCGGTCCATCGGCGTTCGCGGGTGATTCCGGCGGCCGCGCCGCGCAGGCTTTCGCTCGGACGGGTCCGCGGTTAGTCTGTCGCGCCGTGTCCGCCCTCTGGCAGCGCCTCCGTCGCCTGGCCGTCCCGCCCGAGGGCAACCTCGGCCGGAGGCCGATCCTGCGGCTCGTCGGGCTCCTGCTGGTCGCGGCGTTCGCGGGGGTCGCCCTCGCGAACGTCGACCTCTCCGAGCTCGTCGAGACGCTCGCCTCGGCGAGGCCCGAGGCGCTCCTCCTCGCCATGGCCGCGAACGTCGTCTCGCAGTGGCTGCACGCGGGCCGCTGGGCAGCGGTCGTCCGGCCGCCCGGCGTGCGCGTCCGGGCGCGCGACGCGTTCGCGCCGCTCGTCGCGGGCTACGCGGTCGGGGTGGCCGTGCCGGCGCGCGCGGGAGACTTCGTCCGCGCCCACCTCCTCGCCCGCCGGACCGGTCTCTCCACCACCTCCGTCCTCGCCGCGGCGCTCCTCGACTACGTCGTGGGGACGGCGACGCTCGTCCCGCTCATCGCGGGGCTCGCCCTCGCCACGCCGCTGCCGGCTTGGGCTCGCGACGCCCTGCTCGCGTTCGCGTTCGTCGGCGGCGCCGGGCTCGCGGCGGTGTGGCTCGCGCGGCCGCGCGCCGGCCACGACGCCTCGGGCCGCGGCCTCGCCGGCGTCTGGGCGCGGCTCCGCGCCGGCCTCGGCG
>NZ_JALCZB010000164.1:0-4983 GCF_022690745.1 Anaeromyxobacter sp. SG64
TCCCCTCTTCGTCCTGGCAGACTCAGAGGATCAGAGGCGCTTGCGCGCTTCAACTTTCAAACTGCCTCGTATCGCAGACGATCGATCTCACTCGCCATTTGTCGCGCGATCGTGGGGATACTTCAGGCCGAGCTCACAACCTACTTCACGCAGAGAGAACCTTCGGACGCGAGCACATGGACCGCTTCCGCCGCGACGCGGGCGACGGGCCATCGTCGCTCTCGCGCGCTGACGTGGCGCCTCTGCGTCCCGTCATGCAGCTGGGAATGTGGGCGCCGTGACCCTGCGGCGACCCGGAGTTGGCCGAGCAGTGCTCCGCCCTGAGCGTTCCCGGCGCGCGCGTGCCGACCCGTCAATGACCAGCCGGAGCGCGCGGTGCGCCGCTCGGCCGACCGAAGCCGCTCCCCCGGTCAGCAGCCGAGGATGTGACGAATCCTGAGGGCGCAGCCCCCGTGAGATCATTCACCGACGCCAGGCCTTGAGGCGCTTCGACAGGGCGGGCTGCGAGAGGCCGATGAGGCGGGCCGCGAGCGTCTGGTTGCCGCCGGCTCGCGCCATGGCCTCGCGGGCGAGGAGCTCGAGCGCCTCGTCGAACGTGGGGAGCCGCTCGGCCCCGGCGAACGGGTTCGCGTCCGCCTCCGGATCGGCGCGGCCGCCGTCGGCGACGCGCCCGATCGCCGCCACGAAGGCGTCCATCGACAGGACGCGATCCACGTGGAGCGTGACCGCGTCGAACACCATCGCGCGCAGCTCGCGTACGTTCCCCGGGAAGTCGTGCGTCGCGAGGAGCTGCGCGAGCTGGCGCGGCGGCGTGGGCTTCTTCTTGCCGAGCGCGCGCGACGCCTCCTCGAGGAAGTGGTCGAGGAGCAGCGGCAGGTCCTCCTTCCGCTCCCGCAGCGGCGGCACGCGCACGCGGTGGGTGCGCAGCCGGTAGAAGAGGTCGCGCCGGAAGCTGCCGGCCCGCTCCTTCGCGGCGAGGTCCTGGTGCGTGGCGGCGATGACGCGCGCCTTCACGCGCCGCGGGCGGTCGCTGCCGAGCGGGAAGAACTCGCCGTCCTGCAGGAAGCGCAGGAGCTTCACCTGCGACGCCATCGACAGGTCGCCGATCTCGTCGAGGAACAGGGTCCCGTCCGCCGCCTCCTCCACCATGCCGCGCCGCGGCTGGTCCGCGCCGGTGAAGGCGCCGCGCACGTGCCCGAAGAGCGTGTCCGCGAAGACCGCGTCGTCGAGGCCGGCGACGTTCACGGCCACGAGCTTCCCGGCGCAGCCGGAGACCGCGTGGGCGGCCCGCGCGACGAGCTCCTTGCCCACCCCGCTCTCGCCCGTGACGAGCAGGGGCTGGGCGCTCCTCGCCACCGCCTCCACGTACGAGAAGAGCGTCCGCATGGTGGGATCGCGCGTCACGATCCCGGCGAACGCCTCCGGGTGGCGGAGCTCGCCGGAGAGGAGCCGCGTCGCGACCTCGACGTTCTCCCGCTGGAGCTCCTGCATGCGGAGGGCGCGCAGGACGCCCGCGACGAGCCGATCCTCCTCCTCGGTCTTCACGTGGTAGTCGAACGCGCCGAGCTTCACGCAGCGCACGGCGGTCTCGACCTGGTTCAGCCCGGAGACGACGATGACCGCCACCTCGGGGTGCTCCGCCGCGATGCGCGGCAGGAGCTCCTCGCCCGAGAGGTGCGGCATGGTGAGGTCGAGGAGCACGACGCCGATGTCGTCGCCGTCGAGGATCTCCAGCACGCGCCGCGGGTCCTGGCAGGTGACGACCCGGCGGATGCCGGCGGTGCGCTCCAGGGTGAGGCTCATGGCGCGCAGCCAGGCCGGCTCGTCGTCCACGAGCAGGATTCCGAAGGCGGAGGAGCCCGGGTCGCTCACGCGGCGGCCGCCTCCGGCGCGGCCGGGAGGGTGAGGGTGGCGGTCGTGCCGGCCCCCGGGGTGGAGGTGAGCGCGAGCGTGCCGCCGTGCTCCTTCACGATGCCCGCCGAGACCGAGAGCCCGAGGCCGGTCCCGCCCCCGCTCCGCTTGGTCGTGAAGAACGGCTCCTCGACGCGCGCGAGGTGCTCCGCCGCGATGCCCACGCCCTCGTCGCGCACCTCGAGCACGACGCGCCCGTCCTCTCGGCGGGTGGTGAGTCGCACGCCGCGGCCCGGCGCGGGCAAGGCCTCGGACGCGTTCACGAGCAGGTTCACCACCACCTGCTCGATGCGCTGCGCGCTCCCGAGCACCGCCGGCAGCGCGGGGGCGAGCTCGAGCTCGAAGCGCGCGGTCGCCTTCCGCAGCGCCGCGCCCGCGAGCCGCGCCGCCGCGCGCGCGACCTCGTTCAGATCCACGGGGGCGAGCGGCGGTGCGTCGTCGCGCCGGGCGAAGTCCTTGAGGTCCTCGACGATCCGCTGGATCCGCCGGCCGCTCTGGGCCATCTCGTCGAGGAGCTGCGGGAGCTCCTCGCGCATGCGGCGGTAGGGGAGGCCCGCGAGCGCGAGCCCGTCCGTGTCTCCGCGCGCGTCGAGCGCGTCGAGGGCGTCGAGGAGGGCGGCGCGCACGGTGGTCGTGTCGAGCAGGATGAGGCCCGTCGGGTTGTTGATCTCGTGGGCGACGCCGGAGACGAGGACCCCCAGCGCCGCGAGCTTGTCCGCCTGCAGGAGCTCCGCCTGGTGCCGCCGGAGCTCCTCCATCGCGCGCTGCCGCTCCTTCACCTCCGCGGCGAGCGAGGCGGTCCGCTGCGCCACCTGCCGCGAGAGGGAGCGCGACCAGAGGAGCACCGCCCCGAGGACGGCGAGGAGCGGCACGAGCACGATCGCCGCCCACCGCAGGGCCGTCTCCCAGCTGAGGCCGCGCGGCTCGAGCACCCCGAGCCAGCGCTGGTGGATCGCGTCGTAGCGGCCGGTCTTCTTCAGGATGGCGAGGCCCTCGTCGAGGCGGGCGAGGAGCGCCGCGTTGCCCTTCCGCACCGCGTAGCCGTAGGGCTCGCTCGCCACGGCGCGCGCGACCGGCTCCACGTTCGAGAGTCCGAGCTCGCGCGCGATGTACACGCCCGGCAGGAGCGCGAGCGCGACGTAGTCGTGGCGGCCGGAGGCGAGGAGCCGCATCGCGTCGGCGGGGGTGCCGGTCCGGACGAGCGCGGCGCCCATCCCGCGGCGGGTGAGCTCCTCGTCCATGATCCCGCCGCCGAAGACGATGACCTCCTTGCCGCGCAGGGCGTCGAGCGAGGTGACCTCCGGGGTGCCCTTCCGCGCGAACAGCGCGTGCTGGACGATGGCGTGGGGCGGGGCGAAGTCGAGCGTGCCGGCGCGGGCCTCGGAGAAGGAGATGCCCTGCAGCGCGTCGATCTCTCCCGCCTCGAGCGCCGCCCGGATCTCCGCCCAGTCGCCGAAGCGGAACGCGACCCGCAGGCCCATCACCTCGGCGATGGCGCGCGTGAGCTCGACGTTGTAGCCGGCGGGCTGGCCCTCGGCGTCGAGGAACTCGTAGGGCGGGTAGTCGCGATCGGCCCCGACCACGATGGTGCGCTCCGGGCCGGCGGCCGCGGACCGCGGGAGCGCGAGCAGGCTGGCCGCGAGCAGGGCGGCGGCGAGGCGGCGGCGCATGGAGGCGCGAGGCTACGCCGTCGTCCCGCCGGGGACAAGGCGCGGCGGGCCGGGCGGGCGGCGGGCCCGCCGCGCGCTCCCTCACTCGGTCGCGTACGGGCTCGAGGGCGCCGAGGGCATCGAGGGCGCCGTCGGCGTGGGGGTGGTCGTCGCCGGTGTGGCGGTGACCACGATCTCGCCGTTCGGCGTCGCCATCGTGCCGAGGTGGACCGAGCAGTAGTACGGGATCGTCGCGCCGACGGGCGCGTTCGCGGGGATCGTGAACGTCCGCTCCCCCGTGAACGAGCCGGTGTCGAACGAGACCCCGCTCGCCGCGCCCGGGCGGAACGCCCCTGCCGTGCTTTCGCTCGTGACGGAGTGCGGCATGGAGTCGAGGTTCCGCACCGTCACCGTGGCGCCAGGCGCCACCTCCAGCTTCAGCGGGCTGAACGCCATGCCCTTGATCGTGATCTCGTTCTGAGCCGTGGGGTTCGCGCTGGGCGTCGTCGTCCCGGGCGTCGGCATCGGGGTCGCGCTGCTCGAGCCGCTCGACGACCCACCGCCTCCGCACGCGACCAGCGTCGCGAGGAGCGCCCCCCACCTCGTCGTGAAACGCATACGACCTCCAGTCACCTTCAATACGGTCGGATGCGGGAGGCGTTACGCGGTGACCGCGCGCCCCTTCAAAGCGACGATCAGCCGAGGCGGGGCATGACCGCGGCGACGATCCGGTCGCAGCGCGACGCGAGGCGGGCGGGAGAAGATCGAGGGCGCGCTGGAGGAACGACGTCGCCTCTCGCGCCGCGGCCCGATCCTCGGGCGAGCGGTCGGGCAACGCAGGCGCCTCGTCCTCCGCCTCCGGCGCGTCGAGCCGCTCCACACCCGTCCGCCGCAGCCGCCCGAGCGCCTCGTCGACGGCGATCCCGGTGAGCCAGGTCGAGGAGGCCGCCAGGCCGGCGAACGTAACCCCTCGCCGCCTCCGCGCATCCGACTGCGAGGAGGGAATCATGGAGAAGACCACAGTGAAGGCCTACCGGGTGCTCCGGATCGCCTATGGCGTCGTGCCCATCGTCGCCGGGCTCGACAAGTTCACGAACCTGCTCACCGACTGGCGGATGTACCTCAGCCCGCTCGCGATCCGGCTCCTGCCGGTCCGTCCGGAGCTGTTCATGCGGGCCGCGGGGATCGTGGAGATCGTCGTCGGGGCGGCGATCCTGCTCGGGTTCGCGCGGATCTTCGGCTTCGTGGCGATGGCGTGGCTCGCCGCGATCGCGCTGAACCTCGTCACGGCGGGCGCGTTCCTCGACGTGGCCGCGCGCGACGCGGTGATGGCGTGCGGCGCGTTCGCGCTCGGCGAGCTGGCGCGGGTGCACGAGCCCGTCCGCGCGCGCCGCGCCGCCCGCGCGGCGGCGCCGGAGGAGGC
>NZ_JALCZB010000165.1:0-4748 GCF_022690745.1 Anaeromyxobacter sp. SG64
CGGCCCACGCAGGAGCCGCGCCGGCGCCGCTCGGCGCCGCGCTCCGCCGATGAGCCTCGCGGCGCTGCGGACCGCGCTCGCGGCGCGCGCGCCGGGCCTCGCGCCGCTCGACGAGATCCGCCCGGGGGCGATGCCGCCGGGCGGCTTCCTGCGCGCCGCGGTGCTCGTCCCGCTGCACGCGAAGGACGACGCGCCGCACGTCCTCCTCACCCGCCGCACCCGGCACCTCCGCCGTCACCCCGGCCAGATCAGCTTCCCCGGCGGCCGGGTCGATCCGGAGGAGGAGCACCTCGCCGCGGCGCTGCGCGAGGCGCGCGAGGAGATCGGCCTCGATCCCGCCCAGGCGGAGGTGATGGGGCGGCTCTCCGAGACGCTCGTGCTCACCTCCGCGTTCTGCTTGACGCCCTGGGTGGCGACCGTGCCATATCCCTACCCCTACGCGGCGGCGGCCCACGAGGTGGAGGAGATCCTCCACGTGCCGTTCGCGGCGCTGCTCGCGCCGGGCGCGCACCGGACCGAGCGCGCCGAGGCGTGGGGGCTGCCCGTGGACGTCCACTTCTTCAGCGTCGGCGGCGACACGATCTGGGGGGCGACCGCCCGCATCCTGGCGGAGCTCCTCTCCATCTGGAGGACCCTGTGAAGATCCACCCCGTCATCATGGCCGGCGGCTCCGGCACCCGCTTCTGGCCGCTCTCCCGCAAGGACCGGCCGAAGCAGTTCCTCCGCCTCGCCGGCGACGCGCCGCTCCTCGCCGCGACGGTGGCGCGCCTCCCGCCGCTCGCCCGGGCCGACCGCACCTGGGTCGTGTGCGGGCCGCAGCACGCCGCCGCGGCGCGGCGGATGCTCCCCCAGCTGCCGAAGGATCACTTCATCGTCGAGCCCTGCGCGCGCAACACCGCGCCGTGCGTCGGCCTCGCCGCGCTCCACGTGGCGGCCCGCGATCCGCAGGGGATCATGGCGATGCTCCCCGCCGACCACCACATCGCCAAGCCCGCCGCGTTCCGCGACGCGATCGCGGCGGGCGCGCAGCTCGCCGAGCGCGGCGCCATCGCCACCATCGGCATCCGCCCGTCGCGGCCGGAGACCGGCTACGGCTACCTGAAGCTCGGGCCGCGCCTCGCGGCGCGCGGCGGCAAGGGTGCCCCGCGGCTCCACGCGTTCAAGGTGGAGCGCTTCGTCGAGAAGCCGGACGCGAAGACCGCGGCGCGCTACCTCGCCGACGGCTCCTACCTCTGGAACTCCGGCATCTTCGTCTTCCGCGCCGACGTCATCCTCGAGGAGATCCGGCGCGCGATGCCGGTCCTGGGCGAGCAGCTCGCGCAGATCGCCGCGGCGCTGGGGACCCCGGCGTACGCCCGCACCCTGAAGCGCGTCTTCCCCGAGTGCCCGTCCATCTCCATCGACTATGGCGTCATGGAGAAGAGCGATCGCATCGCGGTGGTGCCCGCGGACTTCGGCTGGAGCGACGTGGGCAGCTTCGCGGCGCTCCCCGACGTGCGGAGCACGGACGCGACCGGGAACGTCGCCGAGGGCGACGCGCTCGTCATCGACGGAAGGAACAACGTCGTCATCGCCACGGAGGGCCGCCCCGTCGCGGTCATCGGCCTCGACGAGGTGGTGGTGGTGGACGCCGGGGACGCCATCCTCGTCTGCCGCCGCGACCGGGCGCAGGACGTGCGCAAGGCGGTGGAGGAGCTCACCCGCCGAGGCCGCGACGAGGTGCTCTGATTCGGGGGGGCCGCGCGCGCCCCTTCGTGCTAGACAGCGCCCGTTCGCCCCGTCGTGGCGCGCCGCGGGGGGCGGCACGACATTACTCGCACCGGAGGACCCCCATGGCGACGCTCTCCCCGACGATCTTCCGCGAGTACGACATCCGCGGGCTCGTCGATCAGGACCTCACGGAGGAGGCCGTTCACCTCGTCGGGAAGGCGCTGGGCACGCGCATCCGCGAGGCGGGCGGGCGCAAGGCGGCCGTGGGGAGGGACGCGCGCCTCTCGGGTGAGCGCTTCCGCGACGCGATGGTGTCGGCGCTCGCCTCCACCGGGGTGGACGTGCTCGACCTCGGCGTCGTGCCGACCCCGCTCACCTACTTCGCGGCCCACACCGCGGGCGTGGACGGGATCTGCATGATCACCGGCTCGCACAACCCGCCGGAGTACAACGGCCTCAAGGTCGGCCTGGGCGCGGCGACCTTCCACGGCGAGGAGATCCAGGCGCTGCGCCGGCTCGCCGAGTCCGGGAAGTTCGCCACCGGGGCGGGGAAGGTGACGCCCTACGACGTCGTCGCCCCCTACCGGAAGTACGTGCAGGAGAACCTCCGCCTCGGCGGCCGCAAGCTCAAGGTGGTCGTGGACGCCGGGAACGGGACGGGCGGCGTCATCGCGGTGCCGATCTTCGAGGCGCTCGGGATCGAGGTGGTGCCGCTCTTCGTAGAGATGGACGGCCGCTTCCCGAACCACCACCCGGACCCCACGGTGGAGAAGAACCTCGAGCACCTGAAGGCGAAGGTGCTGGAGACGAAGGCGGACCTCGGCATCGCCTACGACGGCGACGCGGACCGGGTGGGCGCGGTGGACGAGAAGGGGAACGTGCTCTGGGGCGACCAGATCATGATCCTCTTCTCCCGCGCGCTGCTCGCGGAGCAGCCCGGCGCCGCCATCGTCGGCGAGGTGAAGTGCTCGATGTCGCTCTACGACGACATCGCGAAGCGCGGCGGCCGCGGGATCATGTGGAAGGCCGGGCACAGCCTCATCAAGGCGAAGATGAAGGAGGAGCACGCGCTGCTCGCCGGCGAGATGAGCGGGCACATCTTCTTCGCCCACCGCTGGTTCGGGTTCGACGACGGGATCTACTCGTCGGGGCGGCTCGTCGAGCTGCTCTCCCGGACGAGCGCGCCGCTCTCCGCCCTCCTCGCCGACGTGCCGCGGACCGAGTCGACGCCGGAGCTGCGGGTCGACTGCCCCGAGGACAAGAAGTTCGAGGTGGTGCGGCGGGCGCAGGAGTTCTTCTCCGGGCGCTACGAGGCGGTGACCGTGGACGGCGTGCGCGTCGTCTTCCCCGACGGCTGGGGCCTCGTGCGCGCGTCGAACACGCAGCCCCTGCTCGTCCTGCGCTTCGAGGCGCGCACGCGGGAGCGGCTCGACGAGATCGAGCGGCTCGTGCGCGGCAAGGTGCAGGAGATCATGCGCGAGCTGGGGGCGTAGCGATGCCGCTCGGGATCGGCGTGGACCTCGGCGGGACGAACGCCCGCGCTGCGGTGGTCGACACCGACACGGGCGAGATCGTCGCCGCCCACAAGGAGCCGCTCCGCGAGCGCGAGCCGTCGCGCGTCGTCGCCGTCGTGCAGCACGCCATCGCCGAGGCGTCGGCCGCGGCGGGGCTCGCCACAGGGGCGGTGGGCGCGGTGGGAGTGGGCGTCGCCGGCCAGTGCCTCGGGCGCACCGGCGTCGTCCTGAACGCGCCGAACCTGGGCTGGCGCGACGTCGCCTTCGGCGCGCTGCTCTGCGACGCGCTCGGGCTGCCGGTGCGGGTGGCGAACGACCTCTCGGTCGCCGCGTGGGGCGAGAAGCGCTTCGGCGCGGCCAAGGGGCTCGACGACGTCGTGCTCGTGTTCGTCGGCTCCGGCGTGGGCTCCGGGCTCATCCTGGACGGCCGCCTCTACGACGGCGCGCAGGGCGTCGCGGGCGAGTTCGGCCACGTGAAGGTCTGCCCGCTCCGGCCGGAGACGTCGGTGCGGCGCTGCGGCTGCGGCGACTGGGGCTGCCTCGAGGCCTACACCTCCGGCGTGAACGTCGCCGCGCGGGTGCGGGAGGAGATCGCCGCGGGCGCCCGCACCGCCATCTTCGAGCGCGTGGCGGGCGATCTCGGCCGGGTGAACGCGAGCCTCGTCGACGACGCCTACCGCGAGGGCGACGCCTACGCGCGGGCGCTCTGGGGGGAGGTCGGCGAGCTCCTCGGCACCGCCATCGCGAACCTCGTCACGCTCCTCAACCCGGCCCGGCTCATCCTCGGCGGCGGCGTCCTGCTCGGCAGCCCCGCGCTCGGCGACCTCGTGCGCAGCGCGTTCGACGAGAAGGTCTCGAAGTCCGCGGTGAAGCAGCTCAGCATCGAGCACGCCTGGCTGGGGGATGATGCCGGGGTGATCGGAGCCGCAGTACTGCCCTGATTGCTAGGGCAGCTCGTAGCGGACCGTGTAGCGCAGCCGCGTCGCCACGCGCTCCTCGCCGCGGCGGGCGGGCTCGAAGCGGCAGTGGCGCTTCACGCCCGCGACGGCCGCCTCCCCCAGGCCGTGGCCGGGCTCCTCCACCACCTTCGCCTCGGCGACGCGGCCCGCCTCGTCCACGACGAGCGTCAGCACCACGCGCCCCTCCACCCCGGCGCGGCGGGCGGCCTCGGGGTACTCGGCCTGCGGGATCTCGCAGGCGACCGGGCGGGGCAGGGTCGTCACCTGTGCCGGGGGGACGTATCGCTCGGAGCGGTAGGCCTGGACGTCCTCCGGCTCGGGGGCGGTGCGCGGCGCCTCGCCGTGGAGCGTGTTGCCGGCCGGGGCCGCGAAGCTCCCGCCCTCGGTGGTCGCCGACATCGAGACGCCGACCCGCACCGGGGCGCGCCTCGGCGCGTCGCGCGGGGGCTCGGTGTTGGGCGGGGGCGGCGCCGGATCGGGGCGCGCGAGGCGCGGCGCGTCGGGAGGCGCCGGGGCGCTCCGTCGCGGGACGGGGCGGCGAGGGATGGGCGCGGGCTCCGGCTCG
>NZ_JALCZB010000166.1:0-4498 GCF_022690745.1 Anaeromyxobacter sp. SG64
GCGCGGCCCTTCGTCGCGCAGTACTTCGTGATGGCGGCCGTCAGCGTCGTCTTGCCGTGGTCGACGTGACCGATCGTCCCCACGTTCACGTGCGGCTTGCTGCGCTCGAACTTCTCCTTGCCCATGACTTCCTCTCTTTCCTGTCCGAGGTCTGGCGGCTACTTCGTGGCCGCAGCGGTGCCCTTCGCCTTGGAGACGATGGTCTCCGCGATGTTGCTCGGGACCTGCGCGTAGTGCTTGAACTGCATCGAGTAGGTGGCGCGGCCCTGCGTCTTGGAGCGGAGGTCGGTGGCGTAGCCGAACATCTCCGCGAGCGGCACGAGCGCCTCGATGATCTGGACGCCCGTCCCGGGGTTCATCGACTGGATCTTGCCGCGGCGCGAGTTCAGGTCGCCGATGACGTCGCCCATGTAGTCGTCGGGCGTCGTGACCTCGACCGCCATGATCGGCTCGAGCAGGATGGGCTTCGCCTTCGCCGCGCCGTCCTTGAAGCCCATCGAGCCGGCGATCTTGAACGCCATCTCGGACGAGTCGACGTCGTGGTAGCTGCCGTCGAAGACCTCGATCTTGATGTCGACCACCGGGTAGCCGGCGAGCACGCCGCTCGTCATGGCCTCCTCGATGCCCTTCTGGATCGGGGAGATGAACTCCTTCGGGATCGAGCCGCCGACCGTGGCGTTCACGAACTCGAAGCCCTTGCCCGGCTCCTGCGGGATGAGGCGCAGCCAGCAGTGGCCGTACTGGCCGCGGCCGCCGGTCTGACGGATGTAGCGGCCCTCGGACTCGACCTGCTTCGTGATGGTCTCGCGGTAGGCGACCTGCGGCTTGCCGACGTTCGCCTCGACCTTGAACTCGCGGAACATGCGGTCGACGAGGATCTCGAGGTGGAGCTCGCCCATCCCGCCGATGATCGTCTGGCCCGTCTCCTCGTCGGTGTGGACGCGGAAGGACGGATCCTCCATCTGGAGGCGGTTCAGCGCGACGCCCATCTTGTCCTGGTCGGCCTTCGACTTGGGCTCGATGGCGACGTGGATCACCGGCTCCGGGAACTCCATCCGCTCGAGGATGACCGCGGCCGACTCGTCGCAGAGCGTGTCGCCCGTCGTGGTCGCGCGGAGGCCGACCGCCGCGGCGATGTCGCCCGCGTAGACCTCCTTGATCTCCTCGCGCTTGTTGGCGTGCATCTGGAGGAGGCGGCCGATGCGCTCCTTCTTGTCCTTCGTCGCGTTGTAGACGTAGGAGCCCGCCTCGAGCTTGCCCGAGTAGACGCGGAAGAACGTGAGGTTCCCCACGAACGGGTCGTTCATGATCTTGAACGCGAGGGCCGCGAACGGCTCCGAGTCGGCGGTGGCGCGCGTGACCTCGTCGCCCTTCGCCGTCACGCCCTTCACCGCCGGGACGTCGAGCGGGCTCGGCAGGAAGTCGACCACTGCGTCGAGGATCTGCTGGACGCCCTTGTTCTTGAAGGCCGTCCCGCAGATGACCGGGAAGAACTTCATCTCGAGCGTGCCCTTGCGCAGGCCGCGGAGGAGCTCCTCCGCCGTGAGCGGGTGGCCGTCGAGGTACTTGTGCATCAGGGCGTCGTCGACCTCGGCCGCGGCCTCCTCGAGCTTCGACCGGTACTCGGCGGCCTGCTCCCGGAGGTTCTCCGGGATCTCGACCTCCTGGTACTTCGCGCCCATCGTCTCATCGTCGAAGGTGATGCCCTTCATCTTGATGAGATCGACCATGCCGCGGAACTTGTCCTCCGCGCCGATCGGGATCTGGAGCGACACCGGGCGGGCGCCGAGCTTCTGCTGGATGGTCTGGACGGCGCGGAAGTAGTCGGCGCCGATGCGGTCCATCTTGTTGATGAAGCAGATGCGGGGGACCTTGTACTTGTCCGCCTGCCGCCAGACCGTCTCGGACTGCGGCTGGACGCCCTGCACCGCGTCGAACACCGCGCACGCGCCGTCGAGCACGCGGAGCGAGCGCTCCACCTCGATGGTGAAGTCGACGTGCCCGGGGGTGTCGATGATGTTCAGCCGGTGCTCGCGCCAGAACGCGGTCGTCGCGGCCGACGTGATGGTGATGCCGCGCTCCCGCTCCTGCTCCATCCAGTCCATGACGGTCGTGCCCTCATGGACCTCACCGATCTTGTGCGTGACGCCGGTGTAGAAGAGGATTCGCTCGGTCGTAGTCGTCTTGCCGGCATCGATGTGCGCCATGATGCCGAAGTTGCGATAACGCTCGAGTGGACTGGTGCGGGGCATCTGTTCGTTCCTTCGAATCCTTCGTGCGTGCGCAAGACCGGTCCGCCGGATCCCTCCGGCGACACCGCGTTACCGACCGAGCTGTCAAAGAGCGAAGCGGGTCCTACCGTGCTCGAGAACCCCGGCCGGCAGCGCCGACCCCTGCTCTTCCTCGATCCTCCTCCTACCCTCTCACCACCGGTAATGCGCGAAGGCCTTGTTGGCCTCGGCCATCTTGTGCGTGTCCTCGCGCTTCTTCACCGCGTTCCCGCGGTTGTTCGCAGCGTCGATGATCTCGCCGGCGAGCTTCTCCTGCATCGTCTTCTCGCCGCGGGCCTTCGAGTAATCGATCAGCCAGCGCATTGCAAGCGCGGTGCGCCGATCCTGGCGGACCTCGACCGGCACCTGGTACGTCGCGCCGCCGACGCGGCGGCTCTTGACCTCGACGACGGGCTTCACGTTGTCGAGGGCCTTCTTGAAGATCTTGAGCGGATCGTCCTTGAGCTTCTGCTCGACCTGGTCGAACGCGCCGTAGATGATGCGCTCGCCGGTGGACTTCTTCCCCTCGCGCATCAGGTTGTTGACGAACTTCGCCACGATCCGGTCCTGGAACTTCGGATCGGGCAGAATCTTCCGCTTCTCGACTTCGCGACGACGAGGCATCGGACCTTATCCTTCTCGAGCTAGCTCGGGCGCTTCGCGCCGTACTTCGAGCGGCTCTGCTTGCGGCCCTGCACGCCGACGGCGTCGAGGGTCCCGCGGACGATGTGGTAGCGGACGCCCGGGAGGTCCTTCACGCGGCCACCGCGGATGAGGACCACCGAGTGCTCCTGCAGGTTGTGGCCCACGCCGGGGATGTAGCTCGTCACCTCGAAGCCGTTCGTGAGGCGAACGCGGGCGACCTTGCGGAGCGCCGAGTTCGGCTTCTTGGGCGTCGTCGTGTACACGCGCGTGCAGACGCCGCGCTTCTGCGGCGACTCCTTGAGCGCGGGCGCCTTCTTCTTCGTGAGGAGCTTCTCGCGCCCCTTGCGCACCAGCTGGCTGATCGTCGGCATCTTGAGCGAGCTCTTTTCCCAACAAAAACGCGCCGGAATCGTGGAACCGGGCGCGTGTGGACAAATCCCGTCTTAAGGGCGGCGGATTATACGGGTGCGCGTTCGAGAGTCAAGCCCTTCCGCGCGCTTGCGCTCGGCGGCCAGGGAACGTTCGCGCGAAGGAGGGTCATTCCCCGGCGCGGGGCGAGCAGAGCACGTAGTGGAAGACGTCCCGCCTGCCGTGCTCGCTGTACCCCCAGTGCTCGTGCAGCTCGTGGAACCGGATCTCGAACCCCGCACGGTCGAGCTGGCGGGCGAGCGCCTCCCGGGACGGGAACCAGCGCGATTGGCCGTCCCAGTTCACCCACACGTCGGGCCGATAGAGCGGCAGCCCCTGCCCTTCCCATACCGAGCCCGCGCCCTTGATCCCGAAGGCGAAGAATCCGAGTTCTTGCCGGGGGGCGCGAGGAAGCTGCGCCCCCCGGTCCCCCGCTGGCGCGCCGGCGAGCAACAGCCGGCGCACGAGCGCGTAGATGCGAGCGAGCTCGCCGGACGAGAAGTAGTGCAGGCTCGAGTACGAGTAGACGAGGTTCGCGCCGGCCGCGGGCGTGTCCGGCCGCTCGAGCACCTCGGCGAAGTCCCCGGCCACGAGCGCGGGGACGACGGGCGGCGGCTCGCGGTCCACGCGCGCCTGGAAGGCGGCGAGCGCGTCCTGCGAGACGTCGACGCCCGCGTAGCCGTCCACCCCCGGCGCACCGAGGAAGCCAAAGGCGTCGTTCCCCACGCCGCAGCCGAGCTCCAGGACGCGCAGGCGCACGCCGCGCGCGCCCAGCTCCTCGAGGAGCCGCCACACGAGCGGGTTCGGCTCGCGCACGCGCGTGAACCCGTAGGCGAGCTGCGGCTCACGGTAGAGGCGCTCCCAGTCGAAGCGCAGGTCGAGCATGAAGCGGGCGTAGGCGAGCGCGTCGCGCTCGCGCCCAGCGGCGAGGAGCGCGTCGAGGACGGCGAGCAGGAACCCCGGCAGATCGAGCGCGTCGCCGTGCTCGGCGCGCGCGAGCCACAGCGCCGTCGCGAGATCGCCCGAGCGGGCGGCCACGAACTCGGGCACGTGGCGCGCGAGGCGCTGCTGCGCCGGGGAGAGCCGCGCGACGCGCGGCGCGAGCGCGGCGCGGAGCGCGTCGGCGCCGCCGGGCGGCGCGGCCGTCCCCCACTCCGCCGGCAGCCCCAGCGCGG
>NZ_JALCZB010000167.1:0-4289 GCF_022690745.1 Anaeromyxobacter sp. SG64
ACGCGGGCGCGGCCGCCGCCTCCCCGGCGCGCACCTGCGTGCCGCCCGCGGCCCGCGTCTCCTCCACGGGGCCGCCCGAGGCGGCGCGGAAGAGCGCGCGCCACGCGCCGAGCGCGATCTCGTCCCCGTCCGCGAGCGGCGCCTCGGCCACCTCCGCGCCGCCGAGGCGGGTGCCGCGGCCGGAGCGGTCCACGAGGTGCCACGCGTCGCCGCGCGGCTCCACGACCGCGTGGACGCGCGAGAGGGCGGGATCGGGGAGCGACACGTCGCAGTCGGCGGCGCGGCCGATCTCGGTCCGGCCGGTGAGCGCCACGCGGAGGAGCTCCTCTCCGTGGCGAAAGAAGGCGAGCTCGGGCATGCGGCGGAGCGTAGCCAACTGAGAACGCTCCGTGAAGTCGCATTCGTCACCGTCGGTCAAGACGGCGGGGTGACCGTGCGCCGTACGCCCACCCGCGCGCACCCGCACGGAGGGGCGATCCGTCAGCCGTGCGCGAGCTCGTCGAACTCCGCGGAGCCCTTCAGCGCGTCGAACATGGGATCCGACTGCAGCCAGCCGCGGACCTTGGGCGGATCCGCGGAGACGGCCTTGCGGAGCGCGTCGAGCGCCTCGCGCGGCTTGCCCCACAGCGCGTAGAGGGCCGAGGCGTTGTAGTTGAGGAGGAGGTCCTCGGGCTGGAGCTCCCGCGCGCGCGCGTAGGCGCGCTCGGCCTCCGCGTAGAAGCCCTTCTGCGCGTACGAGATCCCGAGGTCGAGGTGCGCCTCGAAGTTGTCCGGCTCGAGCCGCACCACCTCCTTGAGCTGGGTGATCGCGGTGCGGTGGTCCCCCTCGTCCATGAGCAGGGCGGCGAGCTCGTGCCGGGGGAACGGATCCTTCGGGTCGAGCCGGATGGCCACCTCGAGCTCCTTCACCGCCTCCTCCGGCTTTCCCTGATCGGCGAGGGTGAGGCCCAGGTTGAGGTGGGCGTCCGGGTACTCGGGATCGAGCTCGATCGCGTCGCGGTACTCGGCGACCGCCATGTCGTGCCCGTGGGTGGCGAGGAAGCAGGCGAGGTTGTAGTGGGCGGTCGCGCTGTCCGGCTCGAGCTGGATGGCGGTCAGGTACTCGGAGAGCGCCTCCCGGAAGAGCTTCTTCTCCGAGTAGACGGTCGCGAGGTTGTCGTGCGCGTGCGCCGAGCTCGGATCGAGCTCGATCGCCTTCTTGAACTCCTTGATGGCCTCGTCCAGCCAGCCGCGGTCGGCCAGCTCGATGCCCCGCGAGTTGTGCGCGTCGGACAGCGCGATGTGGTCCTTCTTGTCCCGGCTCACGGCGGTGGAGTGTACTTGCGTTTCGCCCCGGCGGGGGCGGTGGATGGGCACCATCGAATCTAACCCGCTCGTCCGCGCCCGCCCGCGCCGGGCGTGGCAGGCGCCCGCCCGGCCGCTCGCCGGACGGACGGAGGAACGAGGGATGAGCCGTCGCACGCTCGTGGTCGTCCTCGCGGTCGCCGCAGCGCTGGGCGGGGTGATCGTCGCCCGGCTCTCCCGACCGCCGCCCCCCACCGACGAGGAGCGGATCCGCGCGCTCCTCGACGACGCGGCGCGCGCCGCGGTGGAGCGCCGGATCGGCGACGTCGTCGCGGGTGTCTCCGAGCGCTTCCGCGGCGATGGGCTCGACCGGCGCGGCGTGAAGCAGCTCGTCGCGGCGCACGTGCTGCGCGGGGAGTGGGTGGGCGTATCGATCTCGGGGGTGCGCGTGGCGGTGGAGGGCGACCGCGCGACGGCGGTCGCGGACGCGGTGCTGTCGCGCTCGCTCGGCGCGGGGAAGGCGCTCGTGGAGCTGCTGCCGGGCGAGGCGAGCGCGCACCGGTTCGACCTCGTCCTCGAGCGCGAGGCCGAGGGCTGGCGCGTGGTCGGCGCGCGCTGGCGCGCGATCCCGCTCGCGGACGCGATCGAGGGTCCGCCCGCGCCGCGCGCGCCCGGGCGTTGACGGACGCGCCGCGCAGCGGGCATGCTCGCCCACCCCTCATGGCCCTCTACACCGACCTCACGCCCGACGAGCTCGCCGCCGCGATCCGGCCGTTCGGCCTCCCCGCGCCCGATCGCGTCCGGCCCGAGCCGAAGGGGAGCGTCAACACGAACTTCCACCTCTGGGCGGCGGGGCAGCGCTTCTTCCTGCGCATCAACGAGGGGAAGACGGAGCAGGACGTCGCGTTCGAGGCGGAGGTGCAGCGCTACCTCCACGAGGCGCGCTTCCCCGTGCCGCACCTCCACTTCGCCGAGGACGGGCGGCCGTTCGTGCCCGTCGCCGGCAAGCTGGCGATGCTGTTCGCGTACTCGCCCGGCGAGGAGATCGCGCGCGAGGACGCCGGGCCCGATCGCTGCCGCCGCCTGGGCGAGCAGCTCGGGCGCCTGCACGACCTCGCGGCGGGCTTCACCGCCACGCGCGCGAATCCCTACGGCCTGCCGCGCGTCGAGGGGTGGATCGCGGGGCTCCGGCCCGACGGCGAGGGGGACGCCGCCGTCGCGGCGGCGCTGCCGCTGCTCGAGGACGAGCTCGCCCGCGCCGCGGCCCTGCCCGGCGCGCCGCAGGGGCTCGTCCACGGCGACCTGTTCGTCGACAACGTGCTGTGGATCGGCGATCGGGTGAGCTCGATCCTCGACTGGGAGATGAGCTGCGTCGCGCCGTTCGCCTACGACCTTGGCGTCGCAGTGAACGCCTGGTGCTACACCGACCGCTACGAGCCGGCGCGCGCGGCGGCGCTCCTGGAAGGCTACCGGTCGAAGCGCCGCCTCGAGCCCGAGACGGTGGACGCCCTCCACGCGTGGGCGCGTTACGCCGCGCTCCGCTTCACCGCCTCGCGCATCCACGCCTTCCACCTGGCCGGCGTGGGCGCCGAGCGGCTCGCGTGGAAGGACTGGCGTCGCTACCGCGACCGGCTCGTGGCGCTGCGTGAGCTCGGCGAGCGCGGCTTCCGCGCGCTGGTCGGGGTCTGACGGCGACGCGGCGCGGGCGCTACAGCCCGGCCGAGATCTTCCACTGACCGTCGAGCTTCTTCAGCAGCAGCCGGTGGACGTCCGAGTCCCGGCGCGGCACGGCGCCGCCGGGCGTCTGCACCCGGTAGTAGTCCTCGTAGAAGACCTCGGCGGTGGCCGCGTTCCCCTGCACGTCGATGCGCCGGACCGTGACGTCGACGCGGACCCCTTCGAGGCGCGCCAGGTCCCCAGGGAGGGTCTGCTCGAGCTTGGCCCGGTCGAGGTCGTCGGAGGGATCGGGCGTCCCGGCGGCGTCGAAGTAGTCCGGCGCGACGAGCGCGAGGACGCCCGCGGCGTCGCGGGCCTCGAGCGCGCGCTGGTAGGTGCGGATCACGTCGTAGACGGCGCGGGTGTCCCGGTTGTCCGGGATCTCCGTCCCGGGAATGCGCTTCGGGCCGCAGGCGGAGAGGGCGACGGCGGCGCACAGCACGAGCGGGAGCACGGGGCGGGGCGTCATTCGCGGGACTGTGGCTCGCGACGGCGGAGCGGTCAAGCTCCGCGACACCGCACGAGCCCCCCGCGCCGGTACCCCCGGCGGGCGCGCGCCCGGCTTAGATTGCCCGCACCATGAGCCCGAGCCTCGATGCGCTGAAGCGCTTCTTCGAGACCTCCCCCGCCGCTCGCAAGGCGACGAGGCCGCTCGCGCGCGGCGCGCGCGTGAACCTCGCCCTCGAGTCCGGGGCGGCGCACTTCACGATGGAGGGCGGCGCGCCCGAGGTCCGCGACGCCGCCGCCGCCGAGCCGGACTTCACGCTCACCCTGCCGCCCGCCGCGGTGGAGCGGATCACGTCGCTCGGCACCGACGACGTGGGCGCGTTCGGGATCGAGTTCTTCAAGCTCGTGCTCGAGCGCGATCCCGCCCTCAAGGTGCGGGTCAAGATCGACGCCTCGACCTCCCAGCTCCTCGCCCACGGCTACCTCGGGGTCCTGGCCCTGGGCGGGATGAAGGTGAGCTGGTGGCTGCTCAAGAACGGCGTGAAGAACCCGAAGGCCGCCATCGACCGGCTGCGCCACGGGCTCTGAGCGACGGCCGCGATACGAAAGTCACCCGGGGTGTCGCGCCGAGCGCCGACGCCCGGCCATGATTCGGCGTGGGCTGCGCGACGCTCTTCTGGCCCCGGTCGCCGGCCCTCACGGCGCGAGGCGGGCGCCCTCTGCAGGGGTGGCGTCCTCCGCGCGCCGCGCCGCCTCGAACCGGCAGCGCCGCACGCCCGCCTCGGCGCGCGCGCGCGCGGCCGCGCTCGCGGCGCTCGCCGCGATCGCCGCGAGCTCCGCCT
>NZ_JALCZB010000168.1:0-4262 GCF_022690745.1 Anaeromyxobacter sp. SG64
GCCCCGCACGCGCCGGGCGGCCAAGGTGGCTGCGGCGGTGGCGGGCGCGGCGGCCGGCGCGGTGGCCGGGGTCGCGGCGAGCGTCTCGGCGGCGCGGGCGCGCCGCAAGAAGGTGGGCAACGGCAAGCCGGGCGAGGCCGCGCCGGACCCGGAGGGCTACTTCGTCGCGCGGGTGCGCGGGGAGGAGGCGGTGCGCGAGGCCCCGCGCCCCATGACCGAGACGACCTCGGACGCGCCGGAGGCTTTCCGCGCCGTCGAGGAGGGCGAGGGCGCCCCCGAGGGCGCGGGGGGCGCGCCGTACGAGGAGAACCTCGGCGAGCTGCCCTGGGGCTACGGGGACGACGCGTTCGTCGCGCTCCCGCGCGATCCGCGGACGCTCTTCCTCTACTGGGACTTCTCGCAGGGCACCGCGCAGGGGGCGTTCGCCGGGCTCGACCACCCGCGGGCGGAGCTCCGGATCTTCGCGCGGAGCGGCGGCGGCTGGGAGCCGGTGCGCACGCTGGACTTCGCGCTCGAGGCGACCGGCTTCTACGTGCACGACCTCGAGCCCGGCCGCGTGTACCGGGCCGAGATCCACGCCGTCGATCGCGGCGGGCAGGACCGGCAGCTCGGACGCGGCTCGAACGAGATGATGCTGCCGCCGCTCGGCCCCTCGCCGGTGATCGACGACCGCTTCATCCGCATCCCGTGGGAGATCCCGCTCGGGCGGCTCCTCGGCCCCGGCCACGCGGGCGGACCGTTCTCGGAGGAGGCGCGGGCGCTCCTCGCGCGCCTCAGCGACTGGTCGCGCTTCGCCGCCCGCACCGGAGGCAGCGCGGGCGGCGTGGGCGGACGGCCGACCTCTCCGGGCGTGTCGTCGCCGACCTCGCCGTTCGGAGGGTTCGGAGCCGGGGAGGGCGCCTAGATGGCCCAGGACGTCCTCGGCTACGTCGCCCTCCACCTCCACGCGCACCTCCCGTTCGTCCGCCACCCGGAGTACGACGAGTTCCTCGAGGAGGACTGGCTCTACGAGGCGATCAGCGAGACGTACCTGCCGCTCCTGAGGGTCTTCGACCGCGCGACGGACGAGGGGATCCCGTTCCGCATCTCGATGACCATGACGCCGCCGCTCGTCGCGATGCTCCGGGACGAGCTGCTCATGTCCCGCTACGCGCGGCGGCTCGACACGCTCTGCGAGCTCGCGGACAAGGAGGTCCACCGCACCCGCAACGACGGCACCTTCCACGGCCTCGCCCTCCACCACCAGCGCGAGTTCCGCGAGCTGCGCCAGCTCTTCAACGACCGCTACCGCCGGGACCTCGTGGGCGCGTTCCGCCGCCTCGAGGAGGCGGGGCGGCTCGAGATCGTCACCTGCGGCGCGACCCACGGCTTCCTGCCGCTCATGCAGCCGTACCCGGAGGCGGTGCGCGCGCAGATCGCGGTCGCCGCGCGCCACCACCGCCGCCACTTCGGCAAGGATCCGGTGGGCATCTGGCTGCCGGAGTGCGGCTACTTCCCCGGCGCGGACGCGTTCCTCGCCGAGGAGAACATCCGCTACTTCTTCGTCGACACGCACGGCATCACCGACGCGACGCCGCGGCCGCGCTACGGCGTCTACGCGCCGATCTTCACGCCCACCGGGCCGGCCGCGTTCGGGCGGGACGCCGAGTCGTCGATGCAGGTGTGGAGCTCCGAGTCCGGCTACCCGGGCGACCCGGACTACCGGGAGTTCTACCGCGACGTCGGGTGGGACCTCGAGTACGAGTACGTGAAGCCGTACATCCAGCCGACCGGGCAGCGGAAGAACGTCGGCATCAAGTACTTCCGCATCACGGGCAAGACCGCGCACAAGGAGCCCTACGACCCGGCGCGCGCGCGGGAGCGGGCGGCGCAGCACGCGGGCAACTTCATGTACAACCGCGAGCGGCAGATCGAGCACCTCGCCTCGCGCATGGACGGGGTGAGGCCGATCGTCGTCTCGCCGTACGACGCGGAGCTCTACGGCCACTGGTGGTACGAGGGGCCGCTCTTCATCGACTTCCTCATCCGGAAGATCGCCTTCGACCAGCGCATCTTCAAGCTCGCCACGCCCGGCGACTACCTCCGGGAGAACCCCGAGCAGCAGCTCGCGACGCCGCCGCTCTGCTCCTGGGGCGCGGGCGGCTACGCCGGCGTCTGGCTCGACGGCTCGAACGACTGGATCTACCGCCACCTGCACAAGGCGGCGGAGCGCATGATCGCGCTCGCCCGCGACTACCGGGAGCCGAGCGACCTCGAGCGGCGCGCCCTCGACCAGGCCGCGCGGGAGCTGCTCCTCGCCCAGTCCTCGGACTGGGCCTTCATCATGAAGACCGGGACGATGGTGGACTACGCCATCCGCCGGACGAAGGAGCACGTGCTCCGGTTCACGCGGCTGCATGACCAGCTCCGGGCCGGGCAGATCGACCCTGAGTGGCTCGCCCACGCCGAGACGAAGGACAACATCTTCCCGGAGATCGACTACCGCCTGTACGCACCGCGGTAGGAGCGCGAGCCGGTTCGGCTGGCCGCCCGCTCGATCCGCCGCGCGGCGCGCGGATGTTCTCGCGTTGACGGGGCGGGCGAGCCCGACTAGCCTCGCCGCACGCTTTTCCCCGTCGAAACCGAGACATGCGAGATCCCAACCCCCCCCGCGGCGACGACCTCGGCGCGACCGAGCGCGAGATCCTCGCGCATCGCGCGAAGAAGGCCGAGGCGCTGCGCGCCCTCGGCGTGAACCCCTACGGCAACGGGCACCGCCCGGAGCACCTCTCGAAGGACCTGCGCGACAGGTACGGCGACGCGCCGGCCGACGAGATCGCGAAGGACCCCGGCGCCTGGTCGATCGCCGGGCGCGTCCTCGCGGTCCGCCCCTTCGGCAAGGCCGCCTTCCTCAAGATCCGCGACGCCGCCGGCGAGCTCCAGGTGTGGATCAAGAAGGATCGGGTCTCCGAGCGGGACTTCGAGATCTACAAGCTCCTCGACATCGGCGACATCGTCGCCGCCCAGGGCGCCGCCACGCGCACCAAGACCGGCGAGCTCACGCTCGAGGCGACCGCCTTCACCATCCTCACGAAGTCGATGCGGCCGCTGCCCGAGAAGTGGCACGGGCTCAGCGACGTCGAGCAGCGCTACCGGCAGCGCTACCTCGATCTCATCGCCACCCCCGGCGTGCGCGACACCTTCGTGAAGCGCGCCCGGACGGTCTCGACCATCCGGCGCTTCCTCGACGGGCGCGGCTACCTCGAGGTCGAGACGCCGACCCTGCACAAGCCGGAGGAGGCGGGCGGCGCGGCGGCCCGGCCGTTCGAGACGCACCACAACGCGCTCGACCTCTCCCTCAAGCTCCGCATCGCGACCGAGCTGCACCTGAAGCGGCTCGTGGTGGGCGGCTTCGATCGCGTCTACGAGATCGGCCGCATCTGGCGGAACGAGGGGATCGACCGCCGCCACAACCCCGAGTTCACCACGATCGAGTTCTACGAGGCGTACGCGACCGCGGAAGACCTCATGAAGCTCACCGAGGCGCTCTTCCACGCGCTCGCCCTCGAGGTCGCCGGCGCGCCGGTGGTGACGTTCCAGGGGCAGCCCATCGACTTCACCCCGCCGTACCCCCGCGTCTCGCTCGTCGAGGTGGGCGCCCGTGCCCTCGGGCTCTCGGTCGAGGACGCGCTCGCCGGCCGCGGGCTCGCCGAGGCGCTCGCGCGCGCGGCGGCGCGCGAGAACGAGTCGGAGGACGCCTGGAAGCTCGAGCAGGCCGCGAAGCGGTCCCCGGGCGAGGCGATCGCCGCGGCCTTCGAGGTGTTCGGCGAGCCCCAGCTCCCGAAGGACCGGCCCGCGTTCGTGGTCGACTTCCCCCTCGAGACGAGCCCGCTCTCGCGCAGGCGCGACGCCGATCCGCGCCTCGTCGACCGCTTCGAGCTGTTCGCGGGCGGCATGGAGTGCGCGAACGCCTTCTCCGAGCTCAACGATCCTGCCGACCAGCGCGCGCGCTTCGAGGCGCAGGTGAAGGCGCGCGCCTCGGGCGACGAGGAGGCGATGCCGTACGACGAGGACTTCGTGCGCGCCCTCGAGCACGGCATGCCGCCGACCGCGGGCGAGGGCATCGGGATCGATCGGGTGACGATGATCCTCACCGACTCCGCCTCGATCCGCGACGTCATCCTGTTCCCGCTGCTCAAGACCCGGGACTGACGTGAGCGAGGAGCGGATGCACGAGCGCGTGGCCGCCGGCGGCGGGCCCCCGAGGTCCGCCGAGGGCGGCG
>NZ_JALCZB010000169.1:0-4133 GCF_022690745.1 Anaeromyxobacter sp. SG64
GGGGGCGGGGCCCGGGGCGTCGCGGAAGGCCCGCGCCGAGCTGCGCGCCGAGGCGCGCGCCGCGGACCCGGGGCTCGCCGCGCGCCACGCCCGCTACACGGGGCCGCTCGCGCTCTCCGAGGAGGAGGCCGATCTCCTCTCCGCCGACGCCGCGGTCGCGACCTGGTTCGACGCGGCCGTCGCCGTCCACCCGAACGCACGCTCCGTGGCGCGCTGGCTCGTGAACGACCTCGCCGGTCTCGCGCGCGATCGCGAGCTCGCGTCCCTGCCGCTCCAGCCCGCCGCGTTCGGCCGGCTGGTCGCGCTCGTCGACGCCGGCCGCCTCACCCCGGCGGCGGGCAAGACGCTCCTCGCGGAGCTCGTCGAGCAGGGGGGCGATCCCGAGGCGCGCATGAAGGCGCTCGGCCTCGAGAAGGTGGCCGACCGCGCCGCCGTGGAGGCCGCCGTCGCGCGCGCCCTCGAGGCGCGCCGGGCCGAGGCCGATCGGTACCGCGCCGGAGAGAAGAAGCTCTTCGGCGTGCTGGTCGGCGCCGCCATGCGCGAGACCGGCGGCACCGCCGACGCGGCCCTGGTGCGGAAGGTGCTGGAGGAGAAGCTCGGGTAGCCATGGGAGCCGACGTCGATCCCCTCCCCGTGACGTGCCGCCCCGGCCGTCCCGAGGACGCGGACGCGATCGCCCGCATCTACAACCAGGGCATCGAGGATCGCTCCGCCACGTTCGAGACGCGGCCGCGGATCGCCGCGGAGGTGTCGGAGTGGCTCGTGAACCCGGTCGTCGTCGCGGAGGATGCGGGCGCCGTGCTCGGCTACGGCGCCCTGTTCCCCACGAGCGCCCGCCCCTGCTACGCAGGCGTGCTGGAGCTGTCGGTGTACGTCGCCCGCGACGGGCGCGGGCGGGGCGTCGGACGCGCCCTCGGCGTGGCCCTCCTCCAGGCGGCCGAGGCCGCGGGCGCGTGGAAGGTCGTCGGCAAGATCTTCGTAGAGAACCACGCGAGCGCGTCGCTCTGCCGCTCCCTGGGGTTCCGCGAGGTCGGCGTGCATCGGCGCCACGCGCGGCTCGACGGCGCCTGGCGCGACGTGCTCCTCGTGGAGCGGCTCGTCGGGGACGCTCGCGAGCGTTGAGTCGCGGCGGGAGCGCGGCCGCTCCTCGGCGAACCCACAAGGCACGGGCCGGGTCCCCTGTCCTCACGCCATCCTCGCGCCATCCCGCTCCGCAAGGAGGAAGCGCATGGCCGCGAAGAAGATCCTCATGCTCGTCGGCGACTTCGTCGAGGACTACGAGGCGATGGTGCCGTACCAGATCCTCACGATGGTCGGTCACACGGTCCACACCGTCTGCCCAGGCAAGAGGCCCGGAGACACGGTGAAGACGGCGGTGCACGACTTCGTCGGCGATCAGACCTACGTCGAGCTGCCCGGGCACCGCTTCGCGATCACCGCCGCCTTCGAGGAGCTCCGGCCGGGCGACTACGACGCGCTCGTCATCCCCGGGGGGCGCGCGCCCGAGTACCTGCGGCTCAATCCGCGCGTCATCGAGCTCGTACAGGGCTTCGCGCGCGACGACAAGCCCATCGCCGCGATCTGCCACGGCCCGCAGATCCTCGCCGCCGCGGGCGTCCTGAAGGGGAAGGCCTGCCTCGCCTACCCCGCCGTCGGTCCGGAGTGCACCGCCGCGGGCGCCCGCTTCGGCGAGGTGAACGCGACCGCGTCGAACGCCTTCACCGACGGGAAGCTCGTCACCGCGCCGGCCTGGCCCGCGCACCCGGAGTGGATGCGGCAGTTCCTGAAGGTGCTCGGCTCGCGCGTCGAGGCGTAGGGTTCGAGGCAGGACGACGGCGGCGGCGCCGTCCTCGCGCCTCTCGTCCCCCCACCCGTACGAGGACGTGCGCGCCCTGCGCGCGGCGCGGGTCCGCTCGCCCGGAGGCTCGTCGAAGGGCGAGCGGACTCGGCCGCTCCCCTGCCGGATTACCCCCGCCCGGTCTCCGCGAGCCACGTGAGGATCGCCCGGTTCACCTCGCCGGGCGCCTCGTTCTGCACGAAGTGTCCTGCCTCCGCGATGAGCACCACGGCCGGCGCGTTCCCGGGTGCGAACCAGGGCGCGAGCTTCTCCGGCGCGATCGTCTCGAGCCCGAGGAAGCGGTCCCGGACGCCCCACACCACGAGCGTCGGCGCCGAGACCGGGCGGGCGCGGGCGGCGCGACCGAAGGCTCCGCGCTCGCGGAACGCTGCCCGGTAATAGGCGAGCGCCGCGGCGGCCGCCTCGCGCGATGCGAACGCTTCCCGGTATCGCTCGAGCTCGTCCCGCGGGAAGGCGTCGCGCCGGTACGCGCCGCCGCGCAGCGCCCGCGCGATCGCGGCGGCGCGGTCGCGCGCGAGGAGCCGCTCCGGCAGCCACGGCAGCTGGAAGGCGAGCATGTAGCGCGAGCGCAGGAGCTGGCGGGGGTTCACGCGAAGCTCGCGGGCGAACGCCGCCGGGTGCGGGCAGTTCAGCACCACCAGCCGCTCCACCACCTGCGGCGCGTACGTCGCCGCCGCCCAGGCGATCGCGCCACCCCAGTCGTGTCCGCACACGACGGCGCGCTCGCGCCCGAGGGCGCGCACCATCCCGGCCACGTCGCCCGCGAGCGTGCGCAGGTCGTACGGACCTCGCCGCTCGGTGCGCCCGTAGCCGCGCAGATCCGGCGCGACCGCGCGGTAGCCTGCCGCCGCCAGGGCGGGGAGCTGGTGGTGCCAGGAGCGCGACAGCTCGGGGAACCCGTGCAGCAGGACCACCAGCGGCCCGTCCTCGGGACCCGCTGCGCGAGCGAAGAACCGCAGCCCGTCGGCGTAGAGCTCGAGTGTGTCGGTGTCGCCCAGGGTCCGAGCGCTACCCCCGCGCTCGACTGACCGCGAGAATTCGCTTGGGGTCATACGGATCACCGAGCCCCTGTCCCGTCGGCGGGGGACCCCACTTCCAGTGGAGCGCCCGGATCTGGTACACGCAGCGTGCAGCGACATCCGGCCGCACGCCTTTGGTTTCCGGCGAGCGCCGTAACCCTTTGGGGGACCAATGACGAGGACTTTACGGTTACTGCTCCTTCCCTCCTTCACCCTGGCGCTCGTCGCCGGCTGCTCCGGATCGAGCGATCCGGGTGACGCTGGCTCCAACAACCCACAGTCGGCGGGCTGGTTCGTCGCGACCACCGGGTCGGACAGCGCGGCCGGCACCCCGCAAGCGCCGTTCGCCACGATCGCGCGCGGCATCGCGGCCGCCTCGGCGCTCGGAGGCGGCGACGTGCACGTCGCCGCGGGCACCTACCCAGGCACGCTGGAGCTCGCGAACGACGTCGCCGTGTACGGAGGGTACGACGCCGCCTGGGCCCGCAATCCGTCCGTGAACGTGACGGTCGTGCAGGGCGGCTCTGGCGACCTGCACGGCAACGACGGCGTCTTCGGCCGGGGGGTGACGAACGTCATCCTCGACGGCCTCACGATCCGCAGCGCGGCCGCGACCCTGCTCGGGCGGAGCTCCTACGGCGTCCGGCTCGACTCCTCGTCCAACGTCCAGCTGCACGCCCTCGTCATCGAGGCAGGAGACGGCGCGCCCGGTCTCCCGGGCGGGACGCCCCCGGGCGGACAGGTAGGACAGCCTGGCGAGAACGGAACCGCGGCGTGCACGGAGAATACGTGCACCGGCGTGGGCGGAGCCGGGGGGACTCTCGGATCCATGGGGGGTGCCGGAGGGATGGGCGGATACGCCACCGACGGAACCGCCGGCCAGCGTGGGCTGGGGACGGGCGGCGGCGCCGGGGGCGCAGGCGGCATTCTGTACGGCACCGCGACGACCATCGCGGGCAAGAACGGGTCTCCGGGCGCGAGCGGAGCGGCGGGCGCGAACGCCCCTGGCGGCGCCTCGCTCGGAGGCGTGAGCGACGCTCGTTACGCCGGGCACATCGGCAGCGCCGTGGGCGGCATCGGGGAAGCGGGCCGCTTCGGTGCGGGCGGGGGCGGCGGTGGCGGGGGCGGCGGCGCGATGGTGTGGAGCAACGCGCTCGGCGACTTCGTGGACCACACCGGTGCAGGCGGTGGCGGGGGCGGCTCGGGCGGCAGCCCGGGAAACGGCGGGGGCGGGGGAGACGGTGGGGGCGGGTCGT
>NZ_JALCZB010000017.1:0-77965 GCF_022690745.1 Anaeromyxobacter sp. SG64
GAACACGGTAGTTAAGCCCACCAGAGCCGATGGTACTGCACCGGAAGCGGTGTGGGAGAGTAGGTCGCTGCCGCATTTTTTTCTTGGCCCGCTGGCGCAATTCGCGCCGGCGGGCTTTTTTCTTTTGCGGGCTCCGTCGCCGAGGCCGGCGGGTCCGGAGCTCAGGCTCACGGCGCTGCTTTCGGCCGCTCGGCCGCGCGCGCGCAACGCCCGCGCGCGCCTGCAGCGCCGGATCGGCGCGAGGAGCGCCGCACGCCTCTCACGGCGCGGTCGGCCGTGAGGGCTGCGAGGTGCGCAGCACCTCCGCCACCCGGGCCAGGTCCTCGACGAACCGCCTCATCTCCTCCCGCCGCGTTTCGTCGTCCGGGGCCCTCAGGATCGACGAGGGGTGCACGGTGGCGACCACGATGGGCGCGAATCCCGTCGAGAGCAGCTCCCCGCGCCGCTGCGTCACCCGGAAGTCGCTGCCGAGGAGCGCCTGCGCCGCGGTCGCGCCCAGCAGGACGACGGCCCGGGGCTGGACGGCCCGGAGCTCGGCGTCGAGCCAGGGCCGGCACGCGCGGACCTCGCCGACGTTCGGCTTCTGGTGGATGCGACGCTTTCCTCGCGCCTCCCACTTGAAGTGCTTCACCGCGTTCGTCACGTAGACGGAGGCGCGGTCGAGCCCCGCGGCCTCGAGCGCCCGGTCGAGCAGGCGGCCGGCCGGGCCGACGAAGGGCCGGCCCGCGAGGTCCTCGTCGTTGCCCGGCTGCTCGCCGACGAGGAGCACCGCGGCTTGCCGCGGGCCCTCGCCGAAGACGGTCTGCGTCCCGCGCTCCCAGAGCGGACACGCGCGGCACGTCCGCGCCGCTTGCCGGAGCGCAGCGAGGTCGGTCGTCCTCGGCACGGGTGCCGGCCGGAGGTCGCCTGATCGCTTGGGCGGGTCGCGGAGCGAGGGTGCGCGAGCGGGTGGGCGGGCGCGGGCGGAGCGGGGCGGGCTGTCGGAGCGATGTGGCACTTCTTCATGGTTATCCACGGGAGACCCCCGGAGACCACGGGACACGGCCACCGCGGCGGGGGGCCGGCCGCGCGGCGGGCGGGCGGGGAGGCGAAACGAGGTGGTGGTGCCGAACGCTCGACCGAACGGTGCGGGGGCGAGGGGGGCGCGGACGGGTTCCGCCGACCTCCCGCTCCACGGCGGGCGCGTGCCCCCGTGGCTCTTCCACCGCATGGCGCGCCTCGGGCGCGTGCTCTCCGAGGCGATCGTCCTCGAGTACGGGCGCGCGGAGCTCCTGCGGCGGCTGTCCCATCCGTTCTGGTTCCAGTCGCTCGGCAGCCTGATGGGGATGGACTGGCACTCCTCCGGGATCACGACGAGCGTCCTCGGCGCGCTGCAGCGGGGGCTCGCGCCGCTGGAGCGCGAGCTCGGCCTGCGCGTGTGCGGCGGCCGCGGGCGCCACTCGCGCCGCACTCCGGACGAGCTGGTCGGCTTCGGCGAGCGAACGGGCCTCGACGGCGAGGCGCTGGCGCGGACGAGCCGGCTCGTGGCGAAGGTGGACGGCGCGGCCGTGCAGGACGGCCACGCGCTGTACCTCCACGCCTTCATCGTGGCCGAGGACGGCGCCTGGGTCGTCGTCCAGCAGGGGATGGACCCGGTGCGGCGGCGCGCGCGCCGCTATCACTGGCTGTCCGAGGGGCTCACGAGCTTCGTCGACGCACCGCACGCGGCGATCGACGGGGTGCCGGGCGGCGCCATCGTGAACCTGACCGATCGGCGCGCGGCGCCGTCGCGGGCCGCGCAGCTGGCGCTGGTTCGCGAGGGGCCCGAGCGGGCGGTCGCGAGCATCCGGAGCGCGCTCGGGCGAGTCCCCCACCTCGATCTCCCCGGCCACCACGCCGTCACCGCGTCGGACGTGGTGCTCCGCCGCCTGCACGGAACGATCGCCGCCGCGACCGAGCGCGGGCCGGTCGACTTCGCGGAGCTGCTCCTCACGCCGGGGCTCGGGGCGCGGACGGTGCTCGCGCTCGCGGCGGCCGCTGAGGTGATCCACGGCGCTCCCTGCCGCTTCAGCGATCCGGCGAGGTTCTCGCTCGCGCACGGCGGGAAGGACGGCCACCCCTTTCCCGTCCCGCTCCGCGTCTACGACGAGACGCTCGGCGTCCTGCGCCGCGCGGTGGAGCGCGCGAAGCTCGGGAACGACGACCGCATGGCGGCCATCCGGCGCCTGGAGGACGAGGCGCGACGGCTCGAGGCCGGGGCGGAGGGCCCGTCCCTCGAGGCGTTCGTCGAGGGGGAGCGCGCGGCGAGCCGCGCCTACGGCGGCCGAAGCGTGCTCGACGGAGCGGGCACGGGGAACGTCGCGCCTCGCCGGACGAGCTCAGCGACGCGGGCTCGGGGCGCTGCCGCAGGGCGAGAGGCCCGAGGAGCCGGGCAGGCGCGAGACGCGAGCTCCCCGGAGGCGCAGCGTGACGCCGCGGGCGCGGCCGACACGGCACGCCCATCCGCACCCGCCCAGCTCTCCCTGTTGCCGCGGTGACCCGTGCGCCGTCCGGTGCGGACGGTGCGGCGAGAGGCGAGAGGCGGGGCCCTTCGCCCTTAGGGCGGTTCGGGTCACACGTTGCTCGCTCGGGTCGAGCCCGTCGCGAGGCGCACGATGGCGTCGCCGCAGGCAGCCAGCGCGTGCCGCAGCAGGGATCGGCCCGGGCGGCAGCGCGAGTCAGTGGCCGGGCGCGGTGAGCGCGATGCGTGCGAGCTCGCGCACGTTCGCCGGACACTCGACGGCCCCGAGCTCGTGAGCGCCCACCCAGCGCGCGCCGTCCCACTCGTCGCAGGCGGCGAGGGTTCGCGACGCGACGTCCGCCACGAACGCGAAGTTCATGTGCAGGCCCTTCGAGCCGGCGGGATGCTCCTCGTAGCCGACGAGCCCCGGCGGCGTGCCGTCCACCCCGAGGCCGGAGGGGAACGTTCCCTCGAGGCCGGTCTCCTCACGGAGCTCCCGGCGGGCGGCCTCGAGCGGTGTCTCCCCGGGCTCGATCTCGCCGCCGACGGGGAGCCAGGTCCCGATCCGGCGGTGACGGACGAGGAGGATCGCGCCGCCGTGGCGGCAGAAGACGGAGACGGAGAAGGCGCGGCGGGTGGCGGAAGAGGTCATCGGCGTTCCTGGCTCTGGCGGGCCGCGCGCTCTCGTCGAGGGAGCTGCACGCGCCTCCATCGCGGAGGCGGGGAGGGGAGCATGGGACGGTGAAGGAGGCCAGCACATACGCCGCGGAGAGTCTCGCGGCCCCCCGGGCGCGAGCTCACCGCGCCGGCGGTCGAGAGACCTCGAAACGGTGCCGCGCGATGCCTCACCGCGAGCTCGCTGGACAGGACGGCCGGCGCTCCGTTCCGGCGCCTCGAGGCGACACCGGTCGGGCCGCGGGGAAGCGCGCCGCGCGTCCGCGACGCCTCCTGTGGCGCCGCGGAGCGCGACCACGGGCGCCTGCCGGGCCTCCTCCGGGAGGCGGCGCACCGCACGGGCCCGCGCCGGCTCGCTCGCGATGGGTGCGGCGCGATGCGTGCCCGCGGAGGCGCGACGTGCCTCGACGCGCAGGCCCAAGCGGGAATGCGCAGCCTGCTTGCCACCCCGTGCCGAGGAGCGTCTTCTCGATGACACGGGGGCTCGTCGTGCGGAACCCGGCGCGAAGCGGCGGTGAACGCGAGACGCTCGAGCGGCTGCGAGGGGACGAGGCGGCGCTGGAGAGCGAGCTCGCCTCCGTGCGTTCGGAGGCGGCCGTCGCCCTCGAGAGCGCGCGGCGCGAGGCGGAGCGGATCGTCGCCGCCGGACGGCGCGAGGTCGAGCGGGTGCGCGACGCGCTCCGCGCGGACGAGGCGGCGGCGCTCGACGCGGAGGCGCAGCGAGCGCGCGAGGCGGTCGTGGCGGAGGTGGCGGCCGTGGCGGCCCGCGCCGAGCGGAACCGCGCGCGCGCGCTGGAGGGGGTCCTCGCGGTGGTCCTCGGGAGGCGGCCGTGATCCTGCCGATGGCGCGCGTCCAGCTGATCGGCCCGCGGGATCGGCTCGAGGGCGCGCTCGCGTTCCTGCAGGCGCAGGGCGTCCTGGAGCTCCGCCGGCCGACGCCGGTGCGCCCCGGAGAGCGCGCGCTCGTCGAGCGGTGCGCGCCCGTCCCGTCGGTGGCGGCGCGCGCCGCGCGCGCACAGGAGGCGCTCGTCCGCCTCGAGTCGCTCCGTGCACGGCTCGCCGGCGGGCGCGGCGAGGGCGAGGGACCGCTGCCGGAGCCGGGCTCCGAGGCGCTGCTCGCGCGGCTCGCGGAGATCGACGCGGCGCTCACGGCGCTCGAGGCGCGGCGCGCCGCGCTGGCCGAGGAGGGGGACGCGATCGCACGGTTCTCCCGGCTCGTGGTGGCGCTGGCGCCGTTCTCCCACGGCCTCGAGCCGCGCCAGGAGCCGGAGCTCCACGGCCTCGAGCTGCGCACGGACCCCGAGGCCATCGCGCTCCTTCGCGGAGAGCTGCGCCGCATCACCGGCGGCGCCTTCGACCTCACCGCCCGGCCGATCGACGCGGAGCGAACCGGAGTCCTCATCGTCGTGCCGCGCGCCTGCGGGCGCGCCGTGGCGGCGCTCCTCTTCGAGCGCGGCGTGGACGAGGTGAAGCTCCCCTCCGCTTGCTCCGGGAAGGCGCTCATCGACGTGCTCCTGCACCTCACCGCGCGCGCCCGGACGATCCCCGCCGAGCAGGCGGAGGTCGAGGCGGCCTGGTCTCGCCTCGCGGACGGGCTCGCCGCCGCGCTCGCCGCGAGCGCCGCCGCGACGCGCGCCTTCCTCGAGCGGGTGCACGCCGAGGACGCCTGCGGCGCGACGCGCTTCGCGTTCGTCGTCTCGGGGTACATGCCCGCGGAGCGGGTGCCGGCCTTCCAGGCTTCGGCGGCAAGTGAGCTCGGCGAGCGGGTGACGGTGCTGGCGTGCACGCCGGAGCGGGACGCCTGGCCGGAGGTCCCGGTGGTGCTCCGGAACGGGCGGCACGTCCGGCCCTTCGAGCGGCTCCTCGCGCTCGTGCCGCTGCCGCGCTACGGCTCGACGGATCCCACCCCCTGGCTCGCCGTCTTCTTCCCGCTCTTCTTCGGGCTCGTGCTCGGCGACGTCGTCTGCGGCACGGCGGGGATCGTGGTGGCGCTCGTGCTGCGCGTGCGAGGGGTGGGGGGCGCGCTCGGGCGGGACCTGACCTGGATCGCGCTCGCGTGCGCGCTCTCCGCGGTCACCTTCGGGATCCTCTTCGGGGAGGCCCTGGGCGAGGTGGGGTCCCACCTCGGGATGCGCCCCGTGCTCCTCGACCGGCGGCGCGCGTTCATGGCGTTCCTCGGGGTCGCCATCGCCTTCGGCGCCGTCCACGTGGGCATCGGCATGGCGCTCGGGATCGCGGGCGCGCTGCGCGCGGGGCATCGCCGCGCCGCGCTGGCACGCGCCGCGAAGCTCGGGCTCCTCTGCGCCGCCGCGGTCGCCGGCGCGACTGCCGTGCACCTGCTGCCCGCAGCGGCGCTCCCGCCGGCGCTCTGGGCGGGCGGGGCGCTGCTCGCCGTGGCGGTGGGTGCGGAGGGGCCGATGGCGGCCCTCGAGCTCGTGCTCGGCCTCGGCAACGTCCTGTCCTACGCCCGCCTCATGGCGCTCGGGCTCGCCTCGGTGATGCTCGCCGAGGTCGCGAACCTCGTCGCGACGACCCTCCGGCCGGTGGCCGCGGGGCTCGCCATCGGCGTGCTGCTGCACGTCGTGAACTTCACGCTCGGGCTCATCAGCCCGACCGTGGCCGCGCTCCGGCTCCACTACGTCGAGTTCTTCGAGAAGTTCTACGACGAGGGCGGTGCGCCCTACCGCCCCTTCGCGCTGTCCCGCTAGGAGGATGACATGGACAAGGTGCTGCTCGCCGTCTCGGCCGCGATCGCGGTGGGGGTGTCCGCAATCGCGACCGCGTGGGTGCAGTCCCGGATCGGCGCCGCCGGCGCCGGGGCGCTCGCGGAGAAGCCGGAGGTCCGCGGCGCCATCATCGTGATGCTCGCCATCCCCGAGACGCTGGTGATCCTCGGGTTCGTCGTGGCGGTGCTGATCCTCACGGGGGGGTAGGCCGTGGGCTACCCGGAGCTCCTGCGCGTCCTCGGGGAGGAGGCGGCGCGAGAGGCGCGGGAGGTGCGCGCCGCGGCGGAGCGCGAGGGCGCGCGCATCGTGGAGGAGGCGCGCGCCGCGGCCGCCTCGGCGCGGGACTCGGTGCTCGCGCGCGAGCGGGTCGAGGGGGCGGCGCGGCGGCGCGCTGCCCACGAGGCGGTCGCGGTCGAGCGGGAGCGCGCGCTCCTCGTCGAGCGAAGGAGGCTGCTCGAGGGGCTGCACGACGAGGCCCGCGCGCGGCTCGTCGCGGAGGGAGGCGCCGCGCTCGACGCCGCGCTCCTCGCGGAGATCCTGCCGGAGGCCGGGGACGGGCCCCTCGAGCTCGTCGTGGATCCGGGCGCCGAGGAGGAGGCGCGCCGGGCACTCGCCGCGCTGGACGCGGGCGCGGCCGCGCGGGCGGTCGTCCGTGCGGCGCCGGAGGCTCGCGGGGGCGTGGAGCTCGTGGCGGGGCGGCGCGTCCTGGACGACACGCTGCCCTCACGGCTCGAGCGAGCGTGGCCCGCCCTCGAGGCCGAGCTCGCGGAGCTGCTCTTCGCGGAGGGCTGACGTGGCGCGCCTCGACTTCGCGAACTCCCGGATCGGCGCGCGGCGGGCGCGGCTCCTCGGCGATCGCGCGCTGCGCGAGCTGCTCGCGCGCGGCGGCCTCGAGGCGCGGCTCGAGCTGCTGCGGTCGAGCGCCGCGGGCGCCGGGATCCCTGCCGCGGTGACGGGCGCGCCCGACCCGCTCGCCGCGGTCGAGCTCGCGCTGCGCGAGGCGGTCCACCGCGAGGAGGCGCGCCTCCTGCGGGACACGGAGGGCGCGCGGCAGCGGGCGCTCCTCTCCGCCTTCCTCGCGCTCGAGGAGGCCGCCGCCGTGAAGGCGATCGCGCGCGGGGTGGCCGCGGGCGCGCCGGTGGATCGGACCCTCGCGGCGGCCCCTCCCGTCCCGGGTCTCGCGGACGCTGGACGCCGCGCCGCGGCCGTCGCGCCGGACGTCGCCGCGGCGCTGGAGGTGCTCGCCGGCGCGGGGAGCGAGGTGGCCGCGGCGGCCCGAGGCGCGGTGGGCGCGCCGGGGGAGCACGGTCTCCTCGCGCTCGAGATCGCCGCGGACCGCGCCGCCTTCGCGCGCGCGAGAGCGGCGTGCCGCCGCGGCGGAGAGGACGCGGCGATCCTCGCGCGGCACCTCGGCGATCGCGTCGACGCCCGCAACGCGGCCACGCTGCTCGCCCTCGCGGGCGCGCCGCCGGCGGCGGACGCCCTGCTGGACGGGGGGCGGCTCCTCTCGGGCGAGGCGCTCCGGCGCGTCGCGGCCCTGCGCGAGGGCGCGGCCGTGCGGGATGCGCTCGCGCAGCGCTCGGGGTCGCGGCGTCGGACCTCGCCACGCCCTGGGGCGCGGAGCGCGCGCTCGAGCGGCGGATGGTCGTCGCGCTGCGGCGCGAGGCGCGCAGCCGACCGCTCTCGCTCGCGGTGCCGCTCGCCTGGCTCGCCGCGCGGCGCGCCGAGGTCCGGCGCACGGCGCTGGTGCTCCGCGGCGCGGCGCTGGGCCTGCCCGCGGGCGAGATCCTCGATCTCGCGGAGGAGGGCCCGTGACCCACGCCGCCCGAGCGGGGCAGGCTGCCGGTGGGCCGCTGCGGCTCGTGGTCGTGGTCCGCCCGGGGGACGCGCTCGGGTTCCGCCTCGCCGGCGCCACCGTGGAGGAGGCCGGGCGCGGCGAGGAGGCCGCGACGCTCCGGCGGCTCGCGGGCGCAGCGGACGCAGGCGTGCTCGCCGTCGAGGAGGAGGTCCTCGCGGCGGCGGGACCCCGCCCGCTGCGGCGCGCGCGGGAGCGCGGCCTCCCCGTGGTGCTGCCCTTCGCGCTGCCGCGCCGCTGGGGCGAGGAGGGGCGCGGCCGCGCCTACGTCGCGGCGCTGATCCGCCGCGCCGTCGGGTACGGCGTCAAGCTCGGCGCGGCCGGGGAGGGACCATGACGGGCAGGCTCGTCCGGATCGCAGGGCCGACCGTCGTCGCGGACGGGCTCGCCGGGTCCGGGCTGAACGAGGTCGTGTGGGTCGGAGAGGAGCGCCTCCTCGGCGAGGTGATCCGGCTCGAGCGCGACCTCGCGACGATCCAGGTGTACGAGGAGACGGAGGGGCTCGCGCTGGGCGAGCCCGCGGAGCCGACGGGCGCGCCGCTCGCGGTGGAGCTCGGGCCCGGGCTCCTCGGCTCGGTCTTCGACGGCGTCCAGCGCCCCCTCGACGCCCTCGCCGCGCGCCAGGGCGACTTCCTCGGACGCGGCGCCCGCCTGCCGGCGCTCGATCGGGCGCGGCGCTGGGAGCTCGAGCCGAGCGTCCGCGCGGGCGACGAGCTCCTCCCCGGCGCCTGCCTCGGGATCGCGCGCTCCGGTCCCGACGCGCACCCGGTGCTCGCGCCGCCGGGCGCGGGCGGGAGGATCGCCGAGGTCCGCGGGGGCGCCGTGACCGTGGACGAGCCGGTCGTCCGGCTCGAGGGCGGCACGGAGCTCGCGCTCGCCCATCGCTGGCCGGTTCGCCGGCCGCGCCCCATCCGCCGCCGGCTCGCGCCCGACGTGCCGTTCCTCACCGGCCAGCGCGTGCTCGACTGCTTCTTCCCGGTCTCGTCGGGCGGCACGGCGATGGTGCCGGGCGGCTTCGGGACGGGCAAGACCGTGCTCGAGCAGAGCCTCGCCAAGCACGCCGCCGCGGACGTGGTCGTCTACGTGGGCTGCGGCGAGCGCGGCAACGAGATGGCCGAGGTGCTCGACGAGCTGCCCAAGCTCGACGACCCCCGCACCGGCGGGCCGCTCCTCGGTCGCACCGTCCTCGTCGTGAACACCTCGAACATGCCGGTCGCCGCGCGCGAGGCCTCGATCTACACGGGCTGCACGATCGCCGAGTACTTCCGCGACATGGGCCGCTCGGTCGCGCTCATGATCGACTCCACCTCCCGCTGGGCCGAGGCGCTGCGCGAGATCTCGGCGCGCCTCGAGGAGATGCCGGGCGAGGAGGGCTACCCGACCTACCTCGCGTCGCGGCTCGCGCGGTTCTACGAGCGCGCCGGGCGCGTCGAGACGCTGGGGTGCGGCGAGGGCTCGGTCACCGTGGTGGGCGCGGTGTCGCCGCCCGGCGGCGATCTCTCGGAGCCCGTCACGCAGTGCTCGCTGCGCGCGACGGGCGTGCTGTGGGCGCTGTCGGCCGACCTCGCGCACCGCCGCCACTACCCGGCGCTGGACTGGGGCGTTTCCTTCTCGCTCGAGGCGGAGCGGCTCCGGGGCTGGTTCGAGCGAGAGGCCGGGGAGGGGTTCGGGGCGCTGCGCGAGGAGGCGATGCACCTCCTGCAGCGGGAGCGCGAGCTCGTCGAGGTGGCGGAGCTCGTGGGCACCGAGTCGCTCCAGGACGCCGAGCGGCTGGTGCTGGAGTCGGCGCGGCTGCTGCGCGAGGGGTTCCTCCGGCAGAGCGCCTACGATCCCGCGGACGCGAGCTGCCCGCCCCGCAAGGCGCTCGAGATGCTGCGGCTCCACCTCGAGCTCCACGGCCGTGCGGCCAACGCCGTCGCGGCGGGCGTGCCGCTCCGCTCCATCCTCGAGGCCGGGCTTTCGGCCCGCCTCCTCCGCCTCGGCTCCGTTCCGGCGGAGGCCATCGCGAGCGGCGCCGGAGCGCTCCGCGCCGAGATCGCGGAGGCCATCGCGCGCCTCGAGGCGGAGTGAGCCATGGACCTCGTGACGCGGCGGGTGCGTGGAGCGGAGGGGATCGCGGGGCCGCTCCTGTTCCTCGAGGGAGTCCCGCGCGCGCGGCTCGGCGAGATCGTCCGCATCCGCGCCGGGGGTGAGGAGCGCCGGGGGCAGATCATCGAGCTCACCGGCGCCCGCGTCGCGATCCAGGTGCTCGAGGAGACGCGCGGCCTCTCGCCGGCGCGCGCGGAGGTGACGCTCACCGGCGAGGTCGCGGCCCTCGGCGTCTCGCGCGGCATGCTCGGCCGCGTGCTCGATGGGCTCGGCCGCCCCGTGGACGGGCTGCCGCCGCCCATCGCCGAGGCGCGCCTGCCCATCCACGGCGCGGCGCTGAACGTCACGCGGCGCGAGAAGCCCGCCGACTTCATCGAGACCGGCATCTCCGCGATCGACGGGATGAACACCCTCGTCCGCGGGCAGAAGCTCCCGGTGTTCTCCTGCGCCGGCCTGCCCGCGGGGCGGCTCGCCGCGCAGCTCGTGTGCCAGGCGCGCGTCCGCGGCGGCGAGCGCTTCGCGGTGGTGTTCGCCGCCATGGGCGCGCCGTTCCGCGAGTACGACGCCTACCTGGAGGCGTTCCGGCGCGCGGGCGTGCTCGATCGGACGGCGGTGTTCCTGAACCGCGCGGAGGACCCGCCCATCGAGCGGCTGATGACACCGCGCTGCGCGCTCACCTGCGCCGAGCACCTCGCCTTCGGACACGGCCTGCACGTCCTCGTCGTGCTCACCGACATGACGAGCTACTGCGAGGCGCTGCGCGAGGTCGCGCTGGCGCGCGAGGAGGTGCCCGGCAGGCGCGGCTACCCCGGCTACATGTACACGGACCTCGCGACCCTCTACGAGCGCGCCGGGCGGATCGCCGGCCGGCCCGGCTCGATCACGCAGGTCCCGGTGCTGACGATGCCGGACGACGACCTCACCCACCCCATCCCCGATCTCTCCGGGTACATCACGGAGGGACAGATCGTCCTCTCGCGCGAGCTCGACAGGCGGGGCATCTACCCGCCCATCGACGTGCTGCCCTCGCTCTCGCGGCTCATGGGGCTCGGGGTCGGCGCCGGCCGCACCCGCGCCGACCACCGGCCCGTCGCGGACCAGCTCTACGCGCTCTACGCGCGCGGGCGCGACGTGCGCCGCATGGCCGCGATCGTGGGCGCGGCGAACCTCGGCGAGGACGAGCGGCGGCTCCTCGACGTCGCGGATCGGTTCGAGCGCGAGCTCGTCGGCCAGGGGGACGCGTTCCGCTCGATCGAGGACACGCTCGAGCTCGGGTGGAAGCTCATGGCCCCGTTCCCGCCCGAGGCGCTCACCCGCCTCCCGGCGGCGGTGCTCGAGGCGCGCCGGAAGGAGGCCCCGTGAGCCGCACGCCCACGACGCGCATGGGCCTGCTGGAGGTGCGGGGGCGCGCCGAGATCGCGTCGAAGGGTGCGCGCCTGCTGCGCGCCAAGCGCGAGGTGCTCGCTGGGGAGCTCTGGAGGCTCATGCGCGAGGTCCTCGCCGGGCGCGCGCGCCTCGACGAGGTGCTGCGCGAGGCGGTGAAGGCGCTCGGGATCTCGCGCGCGCTCGACGGGGAGGAGGCGCTCAAGTCGCTCGCGCTGACCGCCGCGCGCGAGGTGCCGCTCCAGGTGAGCGTGCGGCGGGTGTGGGGCGTGCCGACGCCGTCGGTATCGGCGCCGCCGCTCGTGCGCGCGGCGGACGAGCGGGGCAGCGCGCCGACGAGCTGGGGGCTCGCGGGCGCCGAGGCGGCGCGGCGCCACGAGGAGGCGCTCGAGGTGCTGCTCCGGATCGCCTCGCGGGAGCTGCACCTCGCCCGGCTGGGCGAGGAGGTCCAGGCGACCTCCCGGCGCATCAACGCGCTCGAGCAGCTCGTGCTCCCCGCGCTCGCAGCCGAGGCGGGCCGCGTCGAGGCAGCGCTCGACGAGCGAGACCGCGAGGACGTCGTGCGGCTTAAGCGGTTCCGGGCTCGGGGCGCGCGCCATCGCGCCGGCGCCGCCGGCTCGTCAGCGCGCTGAGCGCTGAGCGCGCGCGCTCACGACGGGCGGCGCCACAGCGGCTCGAGCTCGAGCGGCAGCTCCTGCCCGACGAGCTCGGCGTCGGCCTCGGCCATCTGCGCGCGGAGCGCGGCGAACACGGCGCGGACCGCGGCCTCGACCTCCTGCGGATCGCGCTCGAGGTCCTCCGCCACGATGGCGTAGAAGTCGTCGGCCGAGCGGAGCGGGCGCGGCGGGCGCGCGGAGTGGCGCTCGCAGGCGGTGAGGCGGCTGCCGAAGGGCTCGGGCAGGTGCTCGCGGAGGTCGTCGAACTCCGGGCGCTGGATGCGCTGCGCGAGCGCGCACATGACCGCCTCGACCGCGCGCGCTGCCTCGGCGCGGCGAGGGAGCCCCTCGCGCGCGAGGGCGGTCACGAGGGCCTGGAAGTTCGCGTCCTGAAGCGGATCGTGATCGCCGGGGAGAGCCATGCCGCCAAGATCATCACGCGACCACGACACGGCAGCGCCCGCGCGGTCGGCGGTCCCCCTCACGGGGGCGGGTTCGCGCATCCCCAAACGGGCGAAGAACGGTGCCCCGGGGGCAGGCGTGGGGTGGTACGACCGCCACCCATCATGCGCCGATGGGATCCCAGCGGGGCGGCCAGGGGGCCGCGCGTGGCTCGGCTCGGTCCGCTGGCGTTCCTCGTCCTCGCGCTGGGGACGGTGGCCGTGGGCGCTGGCGCCTTCGGCATGCTGAGCCAGGCGGCCACACTCGACGCGGTCGTCTCCGCCGAGCTCGCGCCGATTCACGGCGAGCTGCGCTCGATCGCCCCGGCGCTCGCTCGCGCCCACGACGAGGCGCTCGAGGCCGCGCGAACGAAGCTCGCGGCCAGCATCCACAACGCCTCGCGCGCCCTGCTCGCCGCCGCCGCGGTGGCGCTCGCCCTCGCCGCTGGAGCCTTCGCCGTCGCCCGGCGCTCGGTCCGCGCGCTGGCCCGCAGCGAGGCGCGCTACCGCGCCGCCTTCGAGAACGCCGCGATCGGCATCGCCCACGTCGGGCTGGATGGGCGCTGGCTGCGGGTCAACCGCCGCTACGCCGAGATCCTCGGCTACACCGAGGACGAGCTGTGCGCGCTCCGCTTCCAGGACATGACGCACCCGGAGGACGTCGGGGAGAACGAGGCGCACGGCCGGCGGCTCGTCACGGGGGAGGACGAGACCTACACGGTGGAGAAGCGTTACCTCCGGCGAGACGGTCGGGCCACCTGGGTGAACCTCACAGTCGCGCTGGTGCGCGACGGCGCAGGCCGGCCGCGTTCCTTCATCTCCGTGGCCGAGCCGATCGACCGGCGAAAGGCCGTCGAGGACGAGCTCCGCGACGCGCTCCGAGCGCGGGACGAGTTCCTCGCGGTGGCCTCCCACGAGCTCAGGACGCCGCTCACGAGCCTGCGGCTGCAGCTCGAGGGGCTAAAGCTCGCCGCCGCGCGCGGCGCGGCCTCGCCCGAGCGGATCGCGGCGAGCTCCGGGGCGGCGCTGCGCCAGCAGGCGCGGCTCGCCCGGCTGGTGGACGAGCTGCTCGACGTGTCCCGCCTCGACCGGGGAGAGCTGCGGATCGCGCCGCGCGAGGCGGACCTCGCCGAGGTCGTGCGCGTCGCCGCCGAGCGGCTGGGCGACGCAGCCTCGCGCGCCGGGAGCACGGTGCGGCTCGAGCTGCCGGACGCGATGCCGGCGCGCATCGATCCGGACGAGGTCGAGCGCGCCGTGGGACACGTGCTCGCGAACGCCCTCAAGTACGGCGCGGGGAAGCCGGTGGACGTGGAGCTCGAGCGCCGCGGCGAGGCGGGGCTCCTCGTCGTCCGAGACCGCGGCATCGGCGTCGATCCCTCGGTGCGCGAGCGCATCTTCGACCGGTTCGAGCGCGCGGTCTCCCCGCGCAACTTCGGAGGCCTGGGGCTCGGCCTGTTCGTGGCGCGCCGGGTGATCGAGGCGCACGGAGGGCGCATCGCCGTGGAGGATTCGGCGGGGGAGGGCGCCACCTTCCGCATCGAGCTCCCGCTCGCAGGACCGGTGGCGCTCGAGGCCGACGCGCGGCGTAGCGCGTCGACCGGCTGAGCCTCAGGCGAGGTCGAACACCAGCACCTCGGCCGCCTCGACGCCCTCGAGCCGCACCTCGCGCTCGTCGCTCATGGCCGCGCCGTCGCCCGCCGCGAGCGTCTCGTCTCCGAGCCGCAGCGTCCCTCGCGCCACCTGGACCCAGGCATGCCGGCCGGCCTCGAGCGGGAGCACCGCCCGCTCTCCCGCCCCGAGGAGCGCCGCGTACACCCGCGCGTCCTGGTGGATCGTCACGCTGCCGTCGGCGCCGTCGCGGGAGGCGACGAGCCGCAGCCGCCCGCGCCGCTCCTCCTCCGGAAACTGCTTCTGCTCGTAGCCCGGGAGGAGGCCGCGGCGCTCGGGCAGGATCCAGATCTGCAGGAAGCGGACGGGCTCGGAGTCGGAGCCGTTGAACTCGCTGTGCAGGACCCCGGTCCCGGCCGTCATGCGCTGCACCTCGCCTGGCCCGATGGTCGAGCCGGTCCCCATCGAGTCGCGGTGGGCGAGGCGGCCCGACAGCACGTAGGACAGGATCTCCATGTCGCGGTGGCCATGGGTCCCGAACCCCTGGCCCGGCGCGACGCGGTCCTCGTTGATGACGCGGAGCGTGCGGAACCCCATGTGGCCGGGGTCGTGGTAGTCGGCGAACGAGAACGTGTGGCGGGTATCGAGCCAGCCGTGGTCGAAGTGACCGCGAGCCTCGGAGCGGCGGACGGTGATCATGTGCGGTACTTGGCGCCGGGGGGCATGCAGGTCAACGCCACCCCTGTGGCCCCGGGCTGCCGTCCGGCCGCTCGGGTGCGGCCGGCCTCGGAGCGACTTGGCTCCCTCTCGATCCCGTCACACCGAGAGACGACGTGGGAGGCTGGATGGTGAGTCGTCCCCCCGCGCCGGTCCGCGAGCCGCGCCGGCCCGACTCGCGACGGTCGCACAGCGACATCCCGCGGATCGCTCGCCACCGCCGCGTCCCGCCCGAAGTCACCGCGCCTCGTGACAGGCAGCGAACGCTGAAGGGAAATCAGACGTTCACTCGCGACGGGGTCCCTGCGAAGCAGGCCGGACGAAAGAAAAGGCAACGGCCCCGAGGATCGCTCCTGGGGCCGCTGCTTTCACTCGCGTCCTCTCGCGAAGTTCGCGAGGAGGAAGATGGCTCCCCAGGCATGACTCGAACATGCGACCCGGTGATTAACAGTCACCTGCTCTGCCAACTGAGCTACTGGGGAATGGCAGGGGCGCGAATCTAGAGAAGGACCGCGGGCGCGTCAAGAGGGTATGCGACCCGTTTCGGCAGGTCGCGTGCCGGCCAGGATCGCCGCTGCGGCTGCGCACGATCTTCGCGGCGAGGGCCCACGAACGGCCCGCCGCGCGAGTGAGTGGAGCGGGGTCGCGCCGCTGGCCCACCGGGCACGCGGGACGGCGGCTATACTCCGTTCAGTGACGACGCCTCTCGCCCCCTCAGGCCGGCTCGCCGGGGCGCCCGCCGGCCGGGCGATCGCCTCCGCCGCCGCGGTGGCGCCGTGACCGCCGGCGGCCTCGCGCGCGAGCGGTTCGCCGCGGTGATGGCGCGCGATCCCATCCCGCTCGATCTGGCGGCGCTCGCCATCGCGGCGGAGGAGTACCCACACCTCGACGAGGCGGCGTACCTCGCCCGGCTCGACGCGCTCGCGGCGCGGGTCGTCGCCCGCTCGCCGGCTCCCGCCCGCGCCGCATCGCTGCTCCGCGCGCTCCGCGAGGTGCTCGCGGGGGAAGAGGGGATGCACGGGGGGCCGGCGGATTACGACGACCCGCGCAGCTCGTTCCTGAACGAGGTGCTCGACCGCCGCGTCGGCCTGCCGATCACGCTGTCCGTCGTGTACATGGAGGTCGGGCGCCGCGCAGGGGTCTCGCTCGACGGCGTCGGGATGCCGGGCCACTTCCTCGTGCGCTACCTCTCGCCCTCGGGGGCCGAGATCTTCGTGGACGCCTTCCACGGCGGGGAGATGCTCTCCGCCGACGACTGCCTGTCCCGCTACCGCGAGCGCACCGGGCGCGACCTCGATCGGCGCCTGCTCGGTCCGTCCACGCCGGGCCAGATCGTGCTGCGCATGCTGGGGAACCTGCGCCGCCTCTACGCCGCCCGGAAGGACGACCTCCGCGCCTGGTGGGTGCTCGACCGGATCCTGCTCGCCGCGCCGAGCCAGCTCGCGGCGCTCCGGGATCGCGGCCTCGCCGCGGCCCGGCTCGGAGCGGGCCGCTCGGCGGCGCGCGACCTCGAGACGTACCTCGCGCGCGCCCCTGACGCCCAGGACTCCGACTCGGTCCGCGCGACGCTGGCTCAGCTCCACGACGGGCCGGAGCTCGCGAACTGAGCAGGCCGCCGGCTGCGGCTTCCGCTCAGCGCTCGCCGCCGCTCTTCGGATCACCCGGCGGTGCCGCGTCGGCGGCGCGCGCCGGAGGTCCGGCCTCGAGGCGCCGCAGCCGGAGCCGCTCGACCGGCTCGCCGCCCACGAGGTGGCGCTCGACGATCTCCGCGACGTCCGCGACCGAGACGTGGCCGTACCAGACGCCCTCCGGGTACACGACGATCGACGGGCCGAAGGCGCAGGCGTCGAGGCAGCCGGCGGCGTTCGCGCGGATCTGCTTGTCGAGCCCGCGGCGCTTGAGCTCCTCCTTCAGCGCCTGGCGGATCGCGGGCGAGCCCTTGCGCCCGCACGAGCCGCGCGGATCGTCCTCGGCCCGCACGTTCTCGCAAACGAAGACGTGGTGGCGGAAGCGCATGCGGTTTTCCTAGCGCCGCGGGCGCCCGCCCGCACGCGAGTCGCTACGGCTCGCGCGCGACGATCTGACCGCGCGGCACGACCAGCAGCGCGCCTCCCGAGACGCAGAGGTCGTCCCCCACGAGGTGCCCGGAGGCCTCGCTCGCGAGGTACAGGCACGCGTGCACGACGTCCGCGATCTCGCCGACGCGCCGGTTCGGGAGGGCGCCGGCGATCGCCGCGCCGACGTCCTTCAGCTCCGCCTCCGCCATGGGCGTACGCACCCAGCCCGGGGAGACCAGGTTCACCCGGGTGCGCGGCGCGAGCTCCACCGCGAGGCTCATCGCGAGCGACTGGAGCGCGCCCTTCGTCGCCGCGTAGTGGCCGTGGCGCGCCTCGCCACGCTGGCCGGCGGTGGAGCCGATGAACACGACGTTGCCGCGGCCGTTCCGCCCGAGGTACGGCGTCGCCTCGCGCACGAGGTAGAACGCGCTGAACACGTTGACGCGGAAGATCTCCTCGAGCTGCGGTCCGGCGATCCGGTCGATGGGGCCCTCGTTCCAGATCGCGGCCGAGTGCACGATCTGGTCGAGCCCGCCGAGCGCCTTCACCGTGGCGTCGACCAGGTGGACGCAGCCGGCCTCGGTGCCGAGCTCGGCCCCGATCGCCACCGCGCGCCCCGGGTAGCGGGCCGCGAGCGCCTCCGCGGCCGCGCGGTTCGAGCGGTAGTGGACGGCGACCTTCATGCCCTGCGCGAGGAACGCCTCGGCGACGCCGAGGCCGATGCCGGACGAGGCGCCCGTGACGAGCGCGCAGCGCCCTGCGAGATCCGAGTAGCTCACCTGCACGCTCAACGCCGCCTCCGCTTCGCGCCGCGCCGGGCCGCCGGCACGGTCGCCTCGGGCGCCGTCCAGCGCGCGCCGTCGAGGACGTCCAGGATCTGCACGAACGAGGCGATCGACAGCGGCCACCGCGGCGTGTCCACGTCGGCCACGTGGCGCCGCGTCACGGCCTTCGCCGAGATCACCGCGAGCCGCTCGCGGTACTCCTTCGAGATGTACGTGCCGTACTCGGCCCAGACCCCCACGGCGCCGCACGCCTGGGCGACCGGCATGTCCTTCTTCGGGTTGTCGCCGACGTAGAGCACCTCGGTCCCCTCGAGCCCGAAGTCGCCGAGGACCCGGCGCAGCCCCGCCGGGCTGGGCTTCTCCGCCGCGCGCGGCAGCTCCACGACCACGGTCTTCTTGGAGCGGTAGGCCCCGGCCGCGTCCTTGCGGCGGATCTCGGGGTCGACGTTCTCGGGCAGGTCATAGCCCTTGAGCGCGTAGACCGCGTCGAAGAGACCGTCCAGCTCGAGCATCTGGATGCGCAGCTCGAGCGCGTTCCGCGGCGCGTCGGAGAGGGCGATGACCTTGAGCCCCCGCGCGCGGATCTTCTCGAGCGTCTCGCGGACGTGAGGGTAGGGGTGCAGGTAGCGCCGGCGCGCCTCGGCGAACGCGCGCCGCGCGGGGCGGATGACGAGCGCGTCGAACGAGTCGAAGTCCGCCTCGTACGGCCGGAAGAGCGACGACTCCTGGATCGCGAACGGGTACTCGTTCGACTCGTGGCGGGTATAGACCGCCTTCAGGGACTGGACGATCTCGATGCGGGGGCGGCCCGTGGTCTGCTCGAGCGAGGCGACCATGGCCTCGAGGCTCGGGACGATGTAGTCGACCCATGGGTAGAGCGTGTTGTCGAGGTCGGTGACGACGGCCTTCATGCGCGGCACGCGCGCATCGTAGCCGGTGGGTCCGCCACCCGCCACGCCCGTGTGCCGACGTGGGCGTGGGTGCGCCGCGCGCTGCGGGCGGGCGCCGCGGGCGGGCAGGGTGTAGATTCGGCGGCGATGGCCCCGACCGATCGCTTCGAGATCATCGCGCCGCTGCCGTCCTCCTCCGGGTTCCGTCGCGCCCTCGCCGTGGACCGCTCAGGGCCGCCCCGCGCGGTCGTGCTCGCGTTTGCCCCGGCGCGCGTCGCCGACGATCCGGTCCGACTCGCGGCGCTCGCGCGCGACGCCGAGGCCGCGGCGCGCGTGCGGCACCCGAACGTCGTGCCGGTCGACGGCCTCGAGACGGTGGGGGGCGCCGTCGCGGTGGTCGAGCCGCACCGGCCCGGTCCTTCGCTCCGCGACCTCCTCGACGCCGCCGGGCGGCTCCCTCCGGACGTGGCCGCCCGCGTCGTCGCCGACGCCTGTGCCGGGCTCGCGCGCGTCCACGCGCTCGATCCCGGCGATGGTCGCCCCCTCGCGCACGGCGCGCTCTCCGCCGAGCGGCTCGTCGTCGCCGCGGACGGAGCGACGGTGCTCACCGGCCTCGGCGCCGGGCTCGGAGAGGAGACGGCCGCGGACGTGCGCGCGCTCGCCGCGATCCTGCACGAGTGCCTCGTCGGCGAGCCCCCGCAGGCGCCGCCGCGGCCGCTCGACGCTCCCGGCATCCCTCCCGCGCTGGCGGCAGTCGTCGATCTCGCGCTCGGCGCGACGGGGGGACAGCCGCTGCGCTCGGCGGGCGTGCTGGGCGAGGCGATCGCGGCCGCGCTGCCGCTCGCGCCCCGCGAGGCGGTGGCGGCCTACGCCGAGGCCATCCTCCCGGCGGACGAGGGCGAGCGCGCGGCGCTCGCGCGCCTCGTCGCGCGAGCCACGGGAGAGGACGCCGAGGCCGATCTCGCCGTCGAGCTGCTGGAGGACGGCGAGCCGGCCATGGTGGCGGCCACCCCGACCCCGACCCCGACCGCGACCGCGAACGCGAGCCCGAGCCCGAGCCCGACCGCGATGGCTACGGGCAACCCGGTCGGAACGGAGACCCCGGCCTCCTCGGTGAACCCGCTCCTGCCGGAGCAAACGGCTCCGCCGGTGCAGCCGGTCCCGACCTCGACCCCCGTCCCGGCAGGACCGCGCGAGGCGGCTCTTCCTGAATGGTTCGCTCCCGCCGCGGCCGAGGCGCGCGGTGGCTCGGTGCTCCCTGAGCCCGTCGTCATCCCCGCGCGCGTCGCGCCTCAGGCGCCCGCGCCCGCCGTCGCGCCGGCGCCGGTACAGGTCCCGCGTCCTGCGGATCCGTTCTCGCCGCAGCCGGTCGCCTCGGGCGGAGTGGCTGCTCCTTCGCCGGACACGGTGTCCACGTTCCCCGCGCCCGTCGCCGCAGCGCCGCGGCGCTCGCGGGCCCCGCTCGCGATCGCCGCGCTGTGCCTTCTCGTCGGCTTCGGCGGGGGCTTCGTCGCCACCCGCGGCAGGATCCTCCCCGACCTCGTCCGCGCGGACGTCGCCGGACGCGAGCCCGCCCAGGCAGCCGAGGCCCGCCCCGAAACGCCCGCAGCCGGCGGCGCGGCACCGGCGAGGCCCGCCTCCACGGCGCCCGCGGAGGACGCCGGAGCTCCGCCCAGGGCTGCCGCGGCGGAGCCTGCTGCGGCCGCGCCGGCGAAGCCGGCGAAGAAGGCGCCGCCCCGCCGCGTCGTCGCCGCTGCTCCGTCGGCAGGGAAGGGGTTCCTCGTCGTGACCGCGCCGGCGGAGGCCGAGGTCCTCGTCGACGGAAAGCGCGTCGGTATGGGCGACGTGCGGCGCGAGGTCGACGTCGGCGCCCACCGCGTCGAGGTCCGGCTCGGCGGCGCCAGCGTGGCCGAGCGGTTCTCGATCTCGCGGGGCGAGACCTGGACCTACGACGTGACGCCCACCGTCAAGTAGCCGCCGGCGCCCGGACGAGGCTCCGCCCCGCGACGGCGCCGGGGCCGTCGCGCGAGGGTGAGCGTGAGCGGCATCCGTCTCTAGTGGTCGTGCCCTTCCGGCCCGTGGGCGTGACCGTGCTCCCGCTCCTCTTCGGTCGCCTCGCGGACGTCACGGATCGTGATGTCGAAGTAGAGCGTCTTGCCGGCGAGCGGGTGGTTCAGGTCGATCAGGATCTTGTCGCCCCGGACCTCCCGGATCACGAACGGGACGGGCTCGCCGTCCTCGCCTTCCGCCGTGAGCTCCATCCCGGGCTGGGGCTGGAAATCCGGCGGGAAGGCGGTGCGGTCGACCTCCTGGACGCCGCGCGCGTCGTGCTCGCCGTAGCCGTCCTTGGGCGGCACGGTCACCTGCTTGCGATCGCCGGCGGACAGCCCCTCGAGCGCCGACTCGAGGCCGGGCACGATCTGCCCCTCGCCGTGGAGATAGGTGAGGGGCTCGGCAGGCTCGGAGGCGTCGATGATCTTCCCGTCGCCGAGGTGGAGCGAGTAGTCGATGCCGACGACGGTTCCGTTCGAGATCTTCATGGCTCGAAAGATAACGCGCCGGCCGTCCCCGCGAACGGGTACGGCCGGCGCGCAGTCCGGGATTCGCAGCCGTGCCTGCTGACCCGGGAGGCGACTGGTGCCGCATGTCGACCTTTGCAGTCGACGTGCCGGTGGCAACCCGCGTGTGCGGGAAACGGCGCAAGGCCTGGAAATCCGTGGGCTCGGCTGGGTGGCCTCGGCCGCGGACTCCCCCGGGGATCGCTCGGGGAGAGCGAAACGCCTGCGCTTCCGCGCTTCCGCCTCGAAAGCTTTGCGACCGCCCGCGCGGCTACCAGTAACCCCAGCGGCGCCGGAGGACCCACTCGACGGCGAGCACGCCCGCCAGGGCGGCGAGGTACCACCAGCGATCCCACACTGGCACCGACTTGCGCCGGCCGATCTCGACCACCTCGGGATCCGCGAGCTTCAGGTCGGGGAGGCGGCCGCCCGGGAGGGCCGAGAACGCGCCGCCCGTGGCCTCCGCGAGCGCCGAGAGCAGCTCCGGGCGCGGCGCCGCATCGGAGTCCTCCGGGCCGGAGCCGCGCACCGCCACCGCGCCGGTCGCGACCTCGCCGTCCCGGCCGTGCGCGACGATCTTGTAGGCGCCGGGGCCCGGCGCGACGAGCTCCACGCGCGCGACGCCGTCCTCCCCCGCCACCGCCTCGCCTCGCGCGACGCTCCGGCCGTCGTCGTCGACGAGCTCCGCCGCGACGCGGTCGCCGGCGGCGGGCCCGAAGTCCGGTCGCCGGGAGGTGACCGCGATCCCGACCGGCGCCCCGGGCTCGACGGCGGGTGCATCGGGCTCGACCTGCAGGGGCGCGAGGCCCGGATCGCGCACGAGCCAGCGCAGGGCCTGGTTCCAGAAGCGCAGGTACGCGCGGTTCCCCTGGCCCGACTCGGCGGCGAGGAACCCCCAGCGCCAGGTCGCGTCGGTCGCGACCGCGAGCGTGCGGCCCTCGCCGACCTCGCGCACCGCGACGAGCGGCGCGGGGCGGCCCTCGACGAGGACCGCGGGCGCCTCGAGCAGGACCGACGCGCCGGCGCCGGGCGCCAGCGCGTGCGTGAGGTTCACCGCGGTGACGGGCGGCAACCCGCGCCAGACCCCCTCGTTCGCGGCGTCGCCCGGGGCGAGGCTCGTCACGGGGTGGCGCTTCCCCTCCGAGGTGAGCCGGGGCGCGATCTCGCCCTCCGCCATCGACGAGCCGTCGATCGGCGCGACGGGGAGGATCTCGGCGAGCGCCGTCTCGCCGTAGCGCCCGTCGCCGAAGCTCTGCTCGCCGCCGACCATGGCGAGCGCGCCGCCCCCGCGCACGTACTCGCGGAGCGCGGGCAGGAAGCGCTCGATCTCGAGCCCGCGGTACGGGGCGTAGGCGAAGTTCACGAAGACCACCGCGTCGAACGTCCGGAGCTGCTCCCCGAAGATCTCCGCCACCGGAAACGGGATGAGCGACAGGTCCTGCTGCGGCCCCGCGTCGTCGGCGTTCGAGCGGAGGATGAAGAAGCTCACGAGATCGACGTTGGGATCCTGCTTGAGCAGGCCGCGCAGGAAGCGCACGTCCCAGCTCGGCCGCCCGGCGACGAGCAGCACGCGGACGCGGTCCCGGATGACGCGCAGCACGAAGGAGCGCGCGTTGTTCTCGACGACCGCCTCGCCCGGGAAGACCGGGGCCGCGACGGTGAAGACGAAGGTCCCCGTCGCGTCCGGCGCGAAGGAGAGCGGGACGGTGTAGCGGTCGCGGCCCCGCTCGAGGCGGACGGTGGCCGAGGCGACGACCGCCCCCTCGCGGCGCAGGACGAGCCGGACCTCCTCGTCGGAGAAGCCGCGCGCGCGGAGCGTCACGTCCACCGTGACGGTGTTCCGGACGAACGCGAACTCGTCGACCGCGACGCGCTCGATGGCGAGATCCTTGGGCGCCCCGCGCCCGACCGCGACGGCGTTCACCGGGATCCCGAGCGCGCGCGCCTTGGCGCGGGCCTCCGGGCCCACGCCCTCCGAGAGCGCGGCGTTGTCCGCTCCGTCCGACACCACGAGCAGGCCGGCGAGCCGCCGCGTCGAGCCGCTCGCGCCCGAGGCGACCGCGTCGAGCGCCCCGAGGAGGTCGGTCCGGCCCGCGCGCCCGGGGACGCCGCGCGCGGCCTCCGCCGGATCCACCGGCGCGACGTCCGCGCCGAACGTGTACCACTCGAGGTCCACGCGGTCCGAGAGCCGCTCGAGATCGGCGCGGTGCGCGGCGAGGAACGCCCCGGCCGCCGCCGCGCGGGGCTCGCCGTCCCGCTCCACCGGGAAGTTCATCGAGCGTGAAGCGTCGAGGAGGACGGCGAAGCGGTTGCGGACCCGCGCGGTCTGGAGGAGCTCGACGGCGGGCTCGAGCAGGAGGAACAGCGCGAGGACCGCCGCGAGGGCGCGGAGCGCGACGAGGGCTGCGCGCCGGGCGCGGCGCGCCTCGGAGCGCAGCCCCCGCAGCGCGAGGACCACGGCGCCGGCCGCGGCGAGCGCGGCCAGGGCGATCGCCCAGGTCGGCAGCGGCGTGAGCGCGGTGAGCCGCCAGGCGTTGTACCCGCCGTCCACGCTAGCTCCGCCTGCGGAGGATGAACGGGAGGTGCACGGCGTCGTCCTTGTAGTCCGTGCAGAGCGCGTACATCGCGAGGTTCACGCCGATGCGCAGCGCCGTCTCGCGCTGCGCCTCGCCGCCGGGCGTGCACGGATACTCCCAGTCGCCGAGCTCCGTGCGGGCCCATGCGCCGCCGAGATCGTTCTGCGAGTAGACCACCGCGAGGCGCCCGTCGAGCGTCTGCGCCTCGACCCAGGGCTTCACGAGCACGCGGCCGCCCTGGCGATCGAGGAGGTAGAACGTCTTGTTGAGGACGTGCTCGCGCGGCACGGGCGCGAGCGGGGAGGCGGGGAGCACCCGCGCGAGCTCACGGCGGACCGAGGCGTCGAACGGACCGGCCTCGGTGCCGTCGGCGGAGTCCACGACGAGGAATCCGCCGTACTGCAGGTGGCGGCGGAGGGCGGCGCGCTCGGCGTCGGTGAAGGGCGGGAGCGGCCCCGCCCCGGCGAGGTAGAGCCACGGCCAGCGGTGGAGCCCGGGATCGGAGAGCCGCACCGCGGCCGGTGCGCTCGCCGTCTCGATGGACGTCCGCCGCGCGAGCTCCCACCCGAGGCGGCGCAGCGCGGACGGTCGCGGGTTCCAGCTGCCGCCGTGCTGCACCTGGGCGAGGACGAGCTTCGAGGCGTCGGAGAACGCGCGAGCGCGCCGGGGGAGGGCGGCGAGGGTGGCGGCGGCCGCCGCCGCGGCGAGGAACGTGCGGCGTGGGATACGGGTCGGGCCGGGCATCGATCTCGCGCAGATCTTAGGCGGAAACCGGCGCGGGCGCCCGCGGAATCCCGGGCACGGGCGCCAGGTTGGCGCGCGCTCCACCCGCTGCTAGGGTGTGCGCCGTGTCGGTGCTCAAGAGCGTCCTCGACCTCGCAGCGCGCGCCGTCGCGGCCGCGGCCGACCTGGGCCGCCTCGCGGAGCTGCTGCGCGACCGAGGGTTCGCGGTCGCGCTCGCGGCGGGGCTCCTCGGTCTCGCGGCGCTCACGGTCGCGGCGCGGTTCCCGCGCGGGCTGGCCGCGGCGGGCGGGGCGGTCCTCGCCGCCCTCGCCGCGTACGCGCTCCGCGGCGCGATCGCGGCGCACCTCGGGATCTCGCTCGCCGTGGCCGCGCCCGTCCTCGCAGTCGTCGCGGGCGCCGCCTGCGCGCTGGTCCCGCTCGCGTTCCCCGCCGCCGTGGGCGCGCTGCCCGGGCTGCTGCTCGGCCTCCACGCGCCCATCGCCGGCCGCGCCGAGCTGGGCGCGGCGATCGGCGCGCTCGTCGCCGGGCTGGTCGGGCTGCTCTTCGCCCGGTTGGTGGCGGTCGGCTTCGCCTCCGCCGTGGGCGGCCTCCTGGTGGGCGCCGCCGCGGTCGCGCTCGGAGGAGCCCGCCCCCTCGCGCGAGAGCTCGTCACGCACCCGCTCGCGATCGTGGCCCTCGCCCTCGTGCTCGCCGTCGCGGGCGCCGCCTACCAGCTCGCCCACGGGGTCGCGCCGGCGCGCGCCCCGCGCCCGCCGCCAGCCGCCTGAGCGACGACGCTCGCGATCGCCTCCAAGGGCGGCGAGTCAGGCCCGGCCACGCGGGGCGTCCGGCTCAGGGCATCGCTCTCTCGGGCCGGGCGCCGGCCGCCGGCTCGAGGGGCGCGATCGCGGCCATCAGTCCTCGGGCGGGCCGAGCAGCTCGAAGTCCGGGATCTCCGCGCGCAGGTAGTCCCGCAGCCGGGCCGTGAGCTTCGCCTCGATCTGGCGCGCCCGCTCGCGGGTGAGCTTGAAGCGATCGCCGATCTCCTGGAGCGTCAGGGGCGGCTCTCCGTCGGGGGGCAGGAGGCGCCGGTCGAAGATGTAGCGCTCCTTCTCGTCCTTGATGGTCTGCGAGAACGACTGGAGCTTCTCGCGGAAGATCCGGCGGAGCTGCTCGTCGCCGATCTGCTCGTCGGGAGCGCTCGCGCCGTCGAGCGCCAGGCGATCGAGGCGGGTCTGGCGCGCGTCGTCCTCGTCGCTGCGGAGGGGGGCGTCGAGCGAGACGTCCTCGCTCGACATCCGCGCGGTCATCTCGAGGACGTCCTTCTCCTCGACGTCGAGGTTCTTCGCGAGGAGGCGGGGAGTGGGATCGATGCCGCGGGCGAGGAGCTTCTCGCGCTCCTTGGACAGGTTGAAGAAGAGCTTGCGCTGGGCCTGGGTGGTGCCGAGCTTCACCATCCGCCAGTTCTCCATGAGGAACCGGATGATGTACGCGCGGATCCACCACGCCGCGTAGGACGAGAGCTTCACGCCCTTCCACGGGTCGTACTTCTTGACGGCCTGCATGAGGCCCATGTTCCCCTCCTGGACGAGGTCCAGGACCTGGAACGCGGTGCGGCGGTACTCGTGCGCGATCTTCACGACCAGGCGGAGGTTCGACGCGACGAGGCGATAGGCGGCGTCGACGTCGCCCGTCTCGCGGTACCGCACCGCGAGCGCGTGCTCCTCCTCGCGCGAGAGCACCGGGTGGCGCGAGATCTCCGCCATATACGCGCGGAGCGGGTCGTAGCGGACGAGCCCGCCCGCCCCGGCCTCGCGCTCGGCGCGCGAGGGCAGGCGTGGGAGCGGCCGGGAGGTGGCCTCGTCGTCGCGCGTGGGCTTCGCCATCGGGGTTTCGGGCGCGGCCAGGCAGGAATGCCGGCGCGCGCCCGTCGTTGTGTTATATGAGGTGCGGCGCCGCGTGCAAGAACTGCGGCGCCGGCACCGGCGCGTGGCGGGTCTTCGCGGAACGGCGCGGGTTCCGGTCCTCCCTCAGGACCGAGGCCGACGCGGTCCCTAGCGAGATGCCGCCATGCGCCGCTCACGAGCCGCGCCCGACTCGGTCGAGGCGCGAGCAGGAGTCTACGCATGGAGAACCCCGCCGCCGGGGCGCCAGAGCTGGCGCCCTCTGACTACGTCTCACAGGCCTCCTTCGACGAGCTCGGGCTCTCGGAGGCGGTCCGCCGCGCGATCGCCGAGCGAGGCTACGAGCGGCCGACCCCGGTGCAGGCCGCGACCTACCGGCCCGTCCGCGACGGCAAGGACGTGATCGTCCGGTCGAAGACCGGCACCGGCAAGACCGCCGCCTTCGCGATCCCCATCCTCGAGCGCGTGCCGGAGGGCCGGCGCAAGCCCTCCGCGCTCGTGATGTGCCCGACGCGCGAGCTCGCCATCCAGGTGGCCGAGGAGTTCACCGCGCTCGCGAAGCACAGGGACCTGTCGGTCGTCGCGGTGTACGGCGGCGCGTCGATGGGCGACCAGCTCCAGAAGCTCGAGGCCGGCGCCGAGATCGTCGTCGGGACCCCGGGCCGCATCTACGATCACATCCGGCGCCGCACGCTCAAGCTCGACGACGCGATGGTCTGCTGCCTCGACGAGGCGGACGAGATGCTGAACATGGGGTTCTTCGAGGAGGTGACGCGCATCCTCGACAACCTCCCCCAGGACTGTCAGCAGCTGCTCTTCTCGGCGACGGTCCCGGCCGACATCGAGCAGATCATCCACGACTACCTCACCGAGCCGGAGACCATCCTCCTCTCGGGCGACGAGTACTCGGTCGAGAACATCCACAACGTGATGTACCCCGCGGTGGACGCGTACCCGAAGCCGCGCAACCTCCTCTACATGATCGAGACGGAGGAGCCCGAGACGGCGATCGTCTTCTGCAACACGCGCAACGACACCTCGCTCGTGGCGGCCGTCCTGAACCGGAACGGCTACGACGCGGAGCTCCTGAACGGCGATCTGCCTCAGAAGGAGCGCGAGCGGGTGATGGCGAAGGTGAAGCGGGGCGAGGTCCGCTTCATGGTCGCGACCGACATCGCGGCGCGCGGCATCGACATCTCGGACCTCTCGCACGTCATCAACTACTCGCTGCCCGAGGATCCCGCGGTGTTCCTCCACCGGGTGGGCCGCACCGGGCGCATCGGCAAGAAGGGCACGAGCCTCTCGATCGTGTCGGGCGCCGAGATCCACACGCTCACGGTGCTCCAGAAGAAGTACGGGATCACCTTCGAGGAGAAGAAGCTGCCCACGCCCGACGAGGCGCGGCGCCGCTGGACGGACCGCCACGTCGCGGAGCTGAAGGACAACATGAGCGCGTCGATCTTCGAGGCGTTCATCCCGCTCGCGCAGGAGCTCAAGAACCGCCCGGACGGCGAGTACCTCACGGCCTTCGCGCTCAAGTACTTCTTCACGCACCACCGCATGGAGCGGGCCCAGGATCGCGAGAAGGCGGAGCACAAGCGCGAGGAGCACGAGCGCCGCGAGAAGGCCGAGCCCCGCGAGAAGGCCGAGCCGCGCGAGGCCCGCGGGCGCGACCGCGGACATCGCGGCGAGCGGTCGGAGCGGTCCGGGCGCTCGGAGCGTTCGGACCGCTCGGAGCGGCCGCGTCGCGAGCGCCGCGAGGTGGTCGAGGCGGTCGCGTCGGCTGGCGAGGCGGACGGCAAGACGCGCGAGGTGGCCGCGACGACCGTGGACGCGGGCTCGCCCGCGCCCCGCGAGGGCAGCCGCCGCACCTCGCGCGGACGCGGTGACCGCCCGCGCGAGCCGTCCGTCGAGGGTGACGCCCCCGCGCCGGAGGGTGGCGCGGAGGGGAGCCTCGCCGGGGGGGCGGGGAGCGAGGACGCGGCGAGGCCGCCGCGCGCGAAGATCTTCCTCTCGCTCGGCGAGCAGGACGGCGCCGACGAGGGCCGCGTGCGCGAGGCCCTGTCCACCTTCGCGCCCGGCGTCGAGCCGCGGTCCGTCGAGGTCCGCCGCACGCACAGCTACGTCGAGGTCGCGCCCGAGGCGCTCGAAGGCGCGGTGGCGGCGCTGCACGGCAAGGAGTGGAGCGGGAAGACGCTCACGGCCGAGCGCGCCCGGCGCCGTCGCCGCTGAAGGCCGCCCCACGCCGCCGCGCGACGCGAGGACCTCCTCGCGTGCGGCGGCGTGCGCTCGCGGTGATTCTCCGGTCGACGGGGCCGGGGGGCCTCACGACGCGCCGCGTCTCGGCTTCGCCGGACGAGAGGCAGGCGATCGCACGCTGCGCGTCGTAGGATGCAGCCTCATTGCCACGCAGGGGAGGCGCGATGGCCCTGTCTACCACCCCCGAGCTCCTTCGCGAGCTCGCGGTCCTCTACAACCGCGTCGCGGAGCTCGAGCGGGCCGGCGGCCTGCGGCCCGGCGAGGGCGCTCCCGAGGGCCTGCAGCGGCAGGTCGGAGATCTCGACACGGGGCTCCACGCGGCGGTGGCGGCGTTCTCGGACGATCTGCTCGGCGTGCTCACGCCCGCAGGCGACATCCTCTACGTGAATGACGCCGTCGAGCGGATCGCGGGCTACCGGCCGGACGAGGTGATCGGGAAGAACGCCTGGTCGTTCGTGAGCGAGGAGGACCTCGCGAGCCTCGCGAGCGCACGCTCGACGCCGCTCGACGACGCCATCCCGATCGAGGTCAGGGTCCGCTGCGCCGACGGCCGGCTGCGCTGGCTCGAGTTCTCGGCGCGCCCCTGGCCGCGCGAGAACCCGGTCTACATCATCGCCTGCTGGCGCGACCGGGAAGGCCGGCGCGCGGCGGCCGAGGGCGGCGAGGACGCGCTGCGCCTCGACGCCGAGCTCCGCCGCGCCGCGGCGCTCGCCCGCGTGAGCCAGCTCGCGCTCGGGCTCCCGTCCGTGCAGGATCTCCTGGACGCGGCCGCGTCGCTCGCCCCGAGCGCCCTCCAGCTCTCGGCGGGCGCGTACCTCGAGCCGGAGGGAGGCGGCCTCGCCGTCCGCGCCTCCGCCGGCGTCTCGGTCCCGCGCGGCCACGCCGTCCCGGTCGTGATGACGCTCGCCGGCCTCGCGCGCGCGGGCGGCTCGCCGGTCCACAGCTCCGACGTGGTCCGCGACGGCCGCCTCGCGGACTCGCTCCTCGCCGCCGCCGGCGCCGGCGCCGCGCTCGCCGTCCCCGTGCGCGGGAAGGAGCGCGCCCACGGGGTCCTCCTCGTCGCCGGCCGCTCGCCGCGCCACTTCGCCTCGGACGAGATCCACTTCCTCGAGACGGTCGCGAACGTGGTGGCGACCTCCATCGACGCGCGCGCCGCGCAGGAGGCGCTCCGCGTGCGCGAGCGGCTCGCCCGCGCCGTCTTCGACCACGCGCGCGACGGGCTCGCCATCGTCGACCGCGAGGGGCGCTTCGTCGACGCGAACGCGGCGGTGGAGCGGATCCTCGGCGCGACATTCGAGGCGCTGCGGGGGCACCGGCCCTCGGAGGTCGCCCGCACCGAGCTCGACCTCGCGGCGCGCACGCCGCGCCAGGGCGAGGCCACCGTCACGACGCCGAGCGACACCCGGCTCGTCGAGTGGGACGTGGTGCCCGACATCCAGCCCGGGGTGGCGCTCGCGGTGCTCCGCGACGTCACCTCGCGACGCGAGGTCCAGACCCGCCTCGCCCTCGCGGACCGGCTCATCTCGGTCGGCGCGCTCGCGGCGGGCGTGGCGCACGAGCTCAACACGCCGCTCGCGTACGTCGCCGCGAACCTCGAGTACCTCGCGGGCGCGGTCCCCCCGCTCGTCGCGGACCGCCCGAGCGCGGAGATCCGCGAGGCGCTCCAGGAGTCGGTGGAGGGGGTGGAGCGGCTGGGCCTCATCCTGCAGGACCTCCGCACGTTCATGCGCGCCGCGAGCGGCGCCGACGACGGCCCGGCGGACCTCGAGGCCGTGCTCCGCTCCTCGGTGGCCATGACCTGGAACGAGATCCGGCACCGGGCGCGGCTCGAGAAGGACGTCCGCCGCGTGCCCGCGGTGCAGGGCAGCCCGGCGCGCCTCGCGCAGGTGTTCGTGAACCTGCTCGCCAACGCGGCCCAGGCCATCCCGGAGGGAGACGCGCAGTCTCACGTCATCCGCATCTCCGCCCGGGAGCTGCCCGGCCGGAACGTCGCCGTCGAGGTGGCCGACACCGGCGCCGGGATCCCGCCCGCGGTCCTCCCGCGGATCTTCGAGCCGTTCTTCACGACGAAGCCGGCGGGGCAGGGCACCGGCCTCGGCCTCAGCATCTGCCGCAGCATCGTGCAGGGCCTGGGCGGGCAGCTCGAGGTGAAGAGCACCCCGGGCAGCGGCGCCACCTTCCGGGTGGTCCTGCCGGCGGCCGAGACGGCGCCGTCGGCGTCCGTCACGGCGGGCCGCGCCGCGGCGCCGCCCCCGGTCGCGCGGAGCCGCGTGCTGGTGGTGGACGACGAGCGGCTGGTGGCGGCGTCGCTCCGGCGCGTGCTCGCGGCCGATCACGACGTGACGGTCGTGGCGTCGGCCCGCACGGCGCTCCGGCTCGTCGAGCGGGGGGAGCGGTTCGACGCGGTGCTCACGGACCTCGTCATGCCGGACATGACCGGCCTCGAGCTGCACCGCCAGCTCCTCGCGATCGCGCCCGAGCTGGACGGCCGCGTGCTGTTCATGACCGCGGGCGCGTTCACCGACGAGGCCAGGCGGGCGACGGAGATCGAGCCGGAGGCGTGCCTCGAGAAGCCGGTGCGCCTCGACGTGCTCCGCGGCGCGCTGGCGCGCGTGCTCGCGCGGCGCGAGTGAGGGGCCCCCCGCCAGTCATCTCAGCGGGAGGGGCCCCGCGCAACGCGCGGGGAGGGGCGAAGCCGCTCCCGGCGGGGAACGGTCGCGAACCCGCGAAGCGGGCGCGACCGTTCACGGGCCCCGCCGAGCAGGGGTGGGGTCCCCAGCGGCTTCGCCGCTGGGGAGGGGACGCAGTCCCCGTGAGATCGACTCAATTCAGCGCGACCGGCCCCGCGAGCTGGGCCCGCAGCGGCGCGATCTTCTCGCGGTAGTCCGGCAGCCACGCCGCCTGGACGGGCGCTTCGCGCGGGACCTGGATCTGCATCGGGTTCATGTACCTCCCGCCGCGCTTGACCGCGTAGTGGAGGTGCGGCCCGGTCGAGAGGCCGGTCGACCCGACGTAGCCGATGATCTGCTTCTGCGAGACCTGCCTCCCCGCCGACACCGCGACCTGCGACATGTGGCAGTAGATGGTCTCGAGCCCGTTGCGGTGGTGCAGGATCACGCTCTTGCCGCAGCCGCCGTTCCAGCCCGCCTGCCGGACAGAGCCGTCGCCCACCGCCCAGATGGGCGTGCCGACCGGCGCGCCGTAGTCGACGCCCTCGTGGGCCCGCGTGTAGCCGAGGACCGGGTGGCGGCGCATCCCGAACGTCGAGGTGACGTGCGCGTACTTGAGCGGTGACTTGAGGAAGCCGCGCCGCGCGCTGTTGCCCTCGTCGTCGAAGTAGCTCGTCTGGCCCGTCGGGTCGGTGTAGCGGAAGAGGCGCTTGCGGCCCGTCGCGGCGCCGTCGTACTCGGCCGCGAGGACGTCCCCGTACCGCAGGAGCTTCCCGTCGGCGTACACCTTCTCGACGAGGATCCGCATCCGGTCGCCGTTCCGGACGTCCTGGTAGAAGTCGACGTCCCAGGCGAGCACGTCCGCGGCGAGCACCGCGAGCCCGGGGTCCTCCTCGGCGCGCGCGAGCGACTCGTAGAGCGACGACTCGATGGTGACCGCCACGCGGGCGACCTCGGTCGTGAGCTCGACCGGGCGCTTCGCGCCCTCGAGCGTGCCGTCCGGGGCCCGCTCGACGATCCACTCATCCGCCGCGCCCTGCCGGTAGCTGAAGCGGTGCAGGTCGCCGTCCGCGGTGCGCTCGATGCGGAGCTGGTCGCCGGGCCGCGCCTTCCGGAAGGGGAAGTGGCCGCGGAGCGCGTCCACCACCTGGTTCACCTCCGCCGCCGCGAGGCGGAGCGAGAACAGCGCCTGGTTCAGGGTCTGGTTCTTCTGCAGCCGCACCGCGACCGTCGTGAAGCGCACCGGCTCGACCGCCGGCGTGGCCTGGGCCGACGGCCCCGGCGCCGGTTCCGCCTGGATGATCGCGGGGTTCGCTTCGGGCGGGACCGCGCGGAGCCGGCCGGCGGCGCCCACCAGGGCGACGGCGAGAATGGTGAGGAAGCCGAGCCCGGCGAGGACGGCGGGGAGACGGCGGCGGCGGGGCAGGTCGTCGGCGCGGTTCTGCATCGGCCGGCAATGTAGCAGCAGGTCCGGCGGATCAGAAATCCCGGTGTTGGGCGTGTGGGAGTGGGTACGTCGGGTGCCGGGCCGCTACCGGGCGGGGAGCGCTGCCGCGCCGCGTCGGAGCGGCCGCCGGCCGGGGTCAGAGCTCCACGCGCCGGTCGCCGTGCTCCTTGCCGTCGAAGCGGAAGAGCGTGCCGCGGCCCTCGATCTTGGAGACGAGGTTCACGGGCCGGCGCCAGAGCGACTGGAGGTGCTTCAGGGTGTCGCGCGCGTAGTCGAGCTTCAGGTCCACCCCGTCGTGCTTGTGCACGAGGAGGAGCTCGCCGCGGTTGTCGAAGTTGCCGTCCTCCACCGCGATCATCGGCTGGCCGAAGTTGGTCAGCATGTGGAGGAGCTTCTCCTTCACCTTCTTGAACTCGCGCTCCATGACCTCCCAGCGCTGGTGCTTGTCGTTGTAGCCGTAGGTGAACAGGCGCTGATCGAGCACGAACTCGAGGGTGAGGAACTCGTCGATGAAGGTGACGTCGTTGTAGTGCTTGCGGACCTCGAAGATCTTCTCGCGGCCGAGGCCGAGCCGCTTGTCCCAGTGCTTGCGCTCCACGAAGGAGTCGCAGTCGTCGTACTCCTTGCCGAAGCGCCCCTTGTTCCAGCGGTCCTCGATGTCGCGCCAGAGCTCCACGCCGAGCTTGTAGGGGTTGAGCTGGCCCGGGTGCGTGGCCAGGGTGCCGGAGTGGTGGTCGGCGTAGTCGATGATCTCCGACGCGTCGAGGGCCTTCTCCGTCATGATCTTGGAGTGCCAGTAGGTGGCCCAGCCCTCGTTCATGATCTTGGTCTGGCCCTGCGGCGCGAAGTAGTACGCCTCCTCGCGGACGATGGAGAGGACGTCGTGCTCCCACCGCTCGAGGGGCGCGTTCTCCAGGAGGAAGAGCAGCACGTCGCGCTCCGGGCGCTCGGGGAACTTGCGCTTGCGGGCGGCCTCCTCGTCGAGCAGCTTCTGCTGCGCCTTCAGGAACTCCGGCGGGTTGATGAACTCCCGCATGTACTCGCGCTCGGACTTGAAGCCCTTCGCGACCTTCCGCTCGCCCTCCTCCTCCGGGTGGTCCGGACGGCGCTTCACGTAGGGTGACTGGTAGTCGATGAGGTTCTCGATCGAGAGGCAGCGATCGATGAAGTCCTCGACCAGCTCCACCCCGAGCTTGTCCTGGTAGCGGCGGACGCGCGTCGCGTGGTTCGCCATCTGGTCCATCATCTTCCGGTTGGTGTGCCGGAACATGAAGTTGTTCTTGAAGAAGTCGACGTGGCCGTAGACGTGGGCCATCACGAGCTTCTGGTCCACGTCCATGTTGGACTCGAGCAGGTACGCGTACGAGGGGTCGTTGTTGATGACCATCTCGTAGATCTTGGAGAGGCCGTACTCGTAGCCCTTCGCGAGCCGCTCGTAGTCCATCCCGAACCGCCAGTGCGGGTAGCGGTTCGGGAAGCCGCCGTAGGCGGCGACCATGTTGATCTCGTCGAAGTTCAGGACCTCGAAGATCGTGTCGAAGAAGTCGAGCCCGTACTCGCGGGCGTAGCCCTCGATGCGCTTGCGGATGTCGTGCAGGTGCGCCGGGAGCTGCGTCTTGCGATCCATGCCGTCCCCTAGTTCCCGGTCCCGAGGAACGTCTTGATGGAGCCGTAGATCCCGTCCTTGTCGGCGATCTCCGAGAGCGCCACGTTGTCGTGCGCGCCGATGGCGTCCTTCAGGTCCTTGATGAACTGGCCGGAGCCGTACGGGCTCTCGACCTGCCCGTACGCGAACAGGTTCACGGCGGGCAGGATGCGGTTCTGGAGCAGGTCCACGCAGAGCCGGGTGTCGTCCGCGCTCCAGTTGTCTCCGTCGGAGAAGTGGAAGGGGTAGACGTTCCAGCTCCCCGGCGAGTACTCGCTCTCGATCATCTCCAGCGCGAGCTTGTACGCGGACGAGATCATCGTCCCGCCCGACTCGCGCGTGTGGAAGAACGTGTCGCGGTCGACCTCGCGCGCGACGGCGTCGTGGATGATGTAGCGGGTCTCGAGGCCCTTGTAGTGCTTGCGCAGCCAGGTGTCGATCCAGAAGGACTCGATGCGGACGATCTCCTTCTGCTCGTCGCCCATCGATCCCGACACGTCCATCATGTAGATGACGACGGCGTTCGTCTCCGGGAGCGGCACCTGCTTCCAGCTCCGGTAGCGCCGGTCCTCGCGCACCGGGACGATGAGCGGCTTCCGCCAGTTGTACGAGCCGCTCGCGATCTGCCGCCGCAGCGCCTGCTTGTAGGTGCGCTTGAAGTGGCGCAGCGACTCGGGCCCGGCCGGCGCGACGCCCGTGTACTTGAGCTTCGTCGCGACGATCCGGTCCTTGCCCTTCGGCTGGATGCGGGGGAGGGAGAGCTCCTCGCCGAGGATGTCGGCGAGCTCCTCGAGCGAGACGTCCACCTCGAGGATGTGCTGCCCCTCGCCCTGGCCGGCCTGCCCGGAGCCGGGCTGCCCGTCCCCGGGCGAGAGCGGATCGCCCGGCTCGCCCTCGCCCTGGCCCACCCCGCCCTGCGACCGCTCGCCGAACACGAAGTGGGGGATGTCGATGGTCGGGACGGGGATGGTGATGAACTCCTTCCCCTTCTTGCCGATCATCTCTCCCTTCTGGACGTACTTCTTCAGGTTCCGCTTGATGCGGCCGCGGATGATGTCGCGGAAGCGGGCGTGGTCCTGCTTGATCTTGAGTGTCATGCGCCGACCACGCTCCTCGCCCGCGCTCCGGGCCCCGCTGCTGGCTAGTCCTTCGCGTCGCCGCGCGCGAAGATCGAGGCGACGTAGTTGAGGACGTCGGTGGAGCAGACCTCGCAGTAGCCGTAGTTCTTGATGAGGCGCTGCTTCACGACGTCGATCTTCTCCTGCGTGTCGCGGTCCACCACCGAGGCGACCAGGTTCTTCAGCTTGATCGAGTCCTTCTGGTCCTCGAAGAGCTTCAGCTCGAGCGCCTTGTGGAGCCGCTCGTTCGTGCGGTAGTTGAAGGTCTTCCCCTCGATCGCGAGCGCGCCGATGTAGTTCATGATCTCGCGGCGGAAGTCGTCCTTCCGGCTGTCCGCGATGTCGATCTTCTCCTCGATCGAGCGCATCAGCCGCTCGTCGGGCTCCTCGTACTGGCCCGTGTACTTGTTGCGGACCTTCTCGCGCTGCGTGTACGCCTTGATGTTGTCGATGTAGTTCGCGCACAGCTTCGTGATCGCGTCCTCGTCGGCGCTGATCGCGCGCTGGACCTCGTTCTTCACGACGTCCTCGTACTCGCGCTTCACGTCGGTGAGGAGGTCCCGGAAGCGCTTGCGCTGCTCCTCGGAGGAGATGAGCGAGTGCTGCCGCAGGCCGGACTCGAGCTCGTTCAGCACCATGAACGGGTTCACGCAGCCGTCGCCCTTGTCGGAGACGAGCGCGTTCGAGATCTTGTCCTGCACGTAGCGCGGGCTGATGCCCTCCATGCCCTCGCGCTGCGCCTCCTTGCGGAGCTCCTTGATGTTGTCCTCGGTGAAGTTCGGCAGCGACTTGCCGTTGTAGAGCTTCAGCTTCTGGACGAGGGTGAGGTTGTGCTTCTTCGGCTCTTCCAGCCGGGTGAGCACGCCCCACATCGCGGCCATCTCGAGCGTGTGCGGGGCGATGTGCTTGCCCCGGATCTTGTGGCTGTTGTAGTCGCGCTCGTAGATCTTCACCTCCTCGTCGAGGCGCGAGATGTACGGGATGTCGATCTTGACGGTGCGATCCCGCAGCGCCTCCATGAACTCGTTCGACTGGAGCTTCTTGTACTCGGGCTCGTTCGTGTGGCCGACGATGACCTCGTCGATGTCGGTCTGGGGGAACTTCTTCGGCTTGATCTTGTGCTCCTGCGTGGCGCCGAGGAGGTCGTAGAGGAACGCCACGTCGAGCTTCAGGATCTCGACGAACTCGATGATGCCGCGGTTCGCGATGTTGAACTCACCGTCGAAGTTGAACGCGCGCGGGTCCGAGTCGGAGCCGTACTCGGCGATCTTCCGGTAGTTGATGTCGCCGGTGAGCTCGGTCGAGTCCTGGTTCTTCTCGTCCTTCGGCTGGAACGTGCCGACGCCGACGCGATCCTTCTCGGAGAGGATGAGCCGCCGCACGCGCACGTGCGTCATCACCTTCTCCCAGTCGCCCTTGTACTCCGTCATCAGCTCCTTGAAGACGAAGCGGCAGGCCGGGCAGAGGTCGCCCGTGTCCGGGATGGTGAAGCCGGCCTCCGGCGGGGAGAGCTCCGCGTAGACCTTCGCGCGCCACTCGTGGGGCACGAGGTGCAGCGGCTCCTCGTGCATCGGGCAGGGCATGAGCTCGCGGCGCTTCACCCCGTCGAGGTTGGTGCGCTCGACGTCCCACGCGTAGGTGTAGACCGCGCCCTCCGGGCTCCTGGAGTACGCCTCGAGCCCCTTCTTGAGCAGGCGCGCGATGGTCGACTTGGACGAGCCGACCGGGCCGTGCAGGAGGATGACGCGCTTCTCCGTCCCGTACATCTGCGCCGCGCTCTTGAAGACGTTCACGAGCTTCATGAGCGGGATGTCGAGCCCGTAGATCGCGTCCTTCCCGCCGAACATGGGGTCGGTGAAGAAGTCGTAGCGGATGAGCTTCTTCTTGTTGTCGATGTACTCGGTCTTCCCGTGCGACAGGATCATGTCGTAGACGCGCTGGAACGCGGTCCGCGTGACCTTCGGGTTCTGCCGCACGATGGCGAGGTACTCCTCGAAGGAGCCCTCCCAGTGCTGCTCCGAGTACCCCTCGCGATCCTGGAGCGCGGCGATCCGCGACACCCAGCCCGTCTGCGTCACTTCTCGGACGTCTCGCATGCGTGCCCTCGAGCTTGCGCCGCCCGAGTTGCGGCGGCTCAAGGGAGCATAAGGTCCGGCGAGGCGCGCTGCAGAGACGCAGGGCCCCGCGCGCGCCGAGGACTCCCGGGTGGGGAGCGGCCGCGCGCGCTCAGCGCGCGCCGCGCTTGAAGAACTCCACCTGCCAGCGCTGCACGGCCGCGTTGTGGCAGGCGAGGTCGGGGCAGAAGACGTGCGAGCCGTCGTTGCGCGAGACGAAGTAGAGATCCTTGCACTGCGCGGGCGCGAGGACCGCGCGGAGCGCTGCGGCTCCCGCGCTGGCGATCGGCCCGGGGGGCAGGCCCGCGGTCGTGTACGTGTTGTACGGATGGGGCGTGAGGAGGTCCGCGCGGGTGATGTTCTTCGACCATCGCCCCGTCCGGAGCATCGTCGCGTACATCACGGTGGGGTCCGTCTGGAGCGGCATCCCGATGCGCAGCCGGTTCAGGAACACGCACGCGATCCGCGGCCGCTCGTCCACGCGTCCGGTCTCCTTCTCGACGATGGAGGCGAGCGTCGCGACGCGCCCCTCGTCGAGCGCGATCCCGGGGGCCCGGAGCGCGTCCGCCTTCCGGTACTCGTCGTCGAAGCGAGCGACCATCGCCTCGGCGATGGCGCGCGCCGAGGACCCCCTCGCGAAGCTGTACGTATCGGGGAAGAGGAACCCTTCCAGGCTGGCGTACGGCACGCCCAGCGCCCGCGCGACCGCCGGGTCGCGTGCCACGGCGAGGAACTCGGCCTCGCTCGCCAGCCCGCTGCGGGCCACGATCGCCGCGATCTCCTCGGCGCGGAGCCCCTCGGGCACGGTGAACCGGTACAGCTTCACCTCGCCTCGGAAGACGCGCTCGATGACCTCGTCGGGCCGGAGCGGCCCCGCGAACGCGTACTCGCCGGCGCGGAAGGTGCGCCGGTCCCGCTTCACGAACCGAAAATAGCGCCACGCCACCCGCTCGTCGGAGAGCACGCCCGCCTGCGCCAGCGCGCGGATCACGGCGCGCGCGCTCGAGCCGGGGGGCACCACGACGACCTTCTCGTCGGGGCCGCCGTACGGCGTCTCGCGGAAGACGGTCACGTCGCGCCAGGCGAGGGCCGCCATCGCGGCGGCGGCGACGAGCGCGACGAGGACGACGGCGAGGACGAACCGCTTCAAGCCTGCCTCCGATCGAGCCAGCCCTGCAGGATGATCGCCGCCGCCTCGGCGTCGACGCGCGCGCGGACGTCCCGCGACGAGAACCCCTGGTCGCGCAGCCTCGACTCGGCCTCGAACGAGGAGAGCCGCTCGTCGAAGAGCTCGACCGGCACGCCGGCCGCGCGCCCGAGCTCCGCGGCGAACGCCCGCGCGTGGCGGGCCTCCGGTCCTTCGGTCCCGTCCATGTTGAGCGGGAGCCCGACGACCGCGGCCTCGACCTCCCACTCCCGCATGGCGGCGAGGATGGCGGAGAGGTCGGCCTCGCGCGATCGGTGCTGGACGACGGAGAGCGGCCGCGCAGTGCGGAGCACGTCGTCGGCGAGGGCGAGGCCGATCCGGGCGCGGCCCAGGTCCAGGCCGAGGTAGCGCATCGCGCGGAATCTAGGCGCCGACCGGGCGTGCCGTAAAGGCCGGAGCGCGGCCGAGGGGAACGCGGCGCGGACCCGCGAGGTGCGTGGAAGTGCGCGGAACCACGGCGCAGCGGGGTGGCACGCGCCGCGCTGTGGGGGGCGACGCCGGCGCGCTCCTGACCTCGCCGGCCCCAGGAAAGGATCTCACACATGATCTCCGCCGCCAGCTCCGGCTCCGCCCCGTCCGCCGCGCCCGTCTTGACCCCACCGCTGGAGGAGGCGCGGTCCTCCTCGCTGCACGCCGCGGCCGGCGCCGCCGTGCGCGGCCTCGCCGAGCTCGCGATCGAGACCCTGGTCCCCCAGGCCGCCCGGACCACGAAGGCGAAGCGCACGAGGAGCTCCGCCGCGCGGCGCTCCACCGCCTCGCGCTCCTCGAGCGCGGGCTACGCGAAGAAGACGTCCAGCTCCACCGCGTCGTCGAGGTCGTCGTCCTCGAAGACGACGGCCGGCGACCCGTTCGCCTTCCTCGACGACCCCAGGCTCTCGCTCGAGGAGAAGCTGATGCGCCTCCTCGCGCAGCTCAACGCCCGGTACGAGGAGGAGATGAAGCAGCACATGGACGTCCTCGCGGGCAGGTCGTCCTCCGCGAGCAAGTCCGGGTCCACGGGCGGGACCTCCGGGACGAAGAAGAAGAAGGGCGGGATCTTCGGCGCGCTCGCGTCGGTGGTGAAGAAGATCGTCCCCGGCGCGGGCCAGCTCGTCGACATCCTGAAGGACAAGACCTTCCAGGCCGCGCTGAAGAAGCTCGGCGGGCCGGTGCTCGCGGCGGGCGCCACCGCCCTCGGGTTCCCCGCGCTCGCGCCGGTGCTCATGAAGATCGGGCCCGACCTCGCGAGCGGCGCCGTCGACCTCGCGAAGGCCCTCGACGCCGAGATGAAGTCGTCGAGCGGAGGCTCAACCGCGTCGGGGTCGTCGAGCACGGCGGACGGCGAGAGCGCGCTCTCCCAGAGCGAGCAGCAGCTCGAGCTCATGAAGCTCCAGCAGCTCCAGGAGAAGCAGAAGGAGATGTTCAACCTCGTGTCCTCGATCTTCCGCATGCAGCACGAGACCCGGTCTTCCATCATCGGGAACCTCCGCTAGGAGCCGCGCCATGAACGTCATCGAGGGAACGGAGCAGGGGACGCTCGCGGAGCTGCAGGGGATCCCGCCGGACGTCGGCGACGCCATCGCCTGCCTCGCGGAGGCGGAGCTCGAGGCGGGACGGGTGGAGACCGCGCGCGCGATCCTCGAAGGGCTCGTCGTCACGAACCACGAGGACGCCGGCGCGTGGGCGCTCCTCTCCCAGGCGCACAGGCGCCTCGGCCAGCCGCTCGCCGCGCGGTTCTGCGCCGAGGTGGCGACGAAGCTCGCCCCGGCCGATCCGTTCGTCCGGCTGACGCGCGCCGAGAGCCTGCTCGCGACGCCGGGTGCCGACAGGGCGGAGGCGTGCGCGGAGCTGCGCGCGGTCGCCAGCGACGTCGAGGTGGGGGAGCGGGCCACGGCGCTGCTGGGCGCGCTCTCGCAGTGAAGGGCGGCCCCTCCGCCCCGGGACCTCCAGAGTCCACTTCCTGGCGGCGGATCCGGAGCGCGTTCGCTTGACGATTCGCGGGTGTTTCGGGGATATTTCGCGCCCAGGCTGGGGGGTCCGCGCCACCCTGCCGCCCGGACCGACGGTCGGTCCGGTGACAGGACGAAGGAAGAGAAGCGATGGCGATCGGCACCGTGAAGTGGTTCAACGACGCGAAGGGCTACGGGTTCATCTCGCAGGAGGGCGGGGAGGACGTCTTCGTCCACCACAGCGCCATCGAGATGGACGGGTTTCGCACCCTGAAGGAGGGTGAGCGCGTCGAGTTCGACGTGACCCAGGGCCCCAAGGGGCTTCAGGCAGCCAACGTCCGGAGGCAGTAAGACCGGGCCTCCTGCGACGATCGAGCGGCCTCGGGTCACCGGGGCCGCTCGCGCTTCTGGCGCGGGCCGCGGCAACGAACGAGAAGGGACTGAATGAGCGAGAAGGAAGCCGGCATCGAGGTGCAGGGGACGGTCGAGGAGGCCCTCGCCGGCGGCATGTATCGCGTCAAGGTGGACCAGGGCCCGACCGTGCTCGCGTACGCCTCGGGGAAGATGAAGAAGTTCCACATCCGCATCATCCCGGGCGACCGGGTCAAGCTCGAGCTGTCGCCGTACGACCTCACGCGCGGACGCATCACCTACCGCGACAAGTGACCGGCGCGGCGGCGCCGCGCCGCGCGGTGCCCGATGACGCCCTCCCGACGCAAGCTCTGGCTCGACTGGCAGCGCGGCCTCGCCGTGCTGTTCATGGTCGAGGTGCACGTGCTCGACGCCTGGCTCGCGCCCGACGCGCGCAGCGGCGCCGCGTACCACGCGCTCCGCATGCTCGGCGGCTTCGCCGCCCCCGGCTTCCTGTACATGGCGGGTCTCTCGCAGGCCCTGGCGGACGCCGCCGCCGTGCGGAAGGGGATCGCCCCCGCCGCCCGCCGCGCCTCCGCGGTCCGGCGTGCGCTCTGGCTGCTCGGGGTCGCGTACGGGTTCCGCGCCGTCGAGCTGGTCGTCGGCGGAGCCTGGCGGCGCGAGGGGGGCTGGACGGATCTCCTGCGCGTGGACGTCCTGAACGTCATCGCGGTCGGGCTCCTCCTCTCGGCCCTCCTCTCCGTCGGCAGATCGGCCCGGGTGGGCGCGCTCCTGGCCGGCGCAGCGGCGCTCGCGATCGCGCTGGCCACGCCCGTCGTCGCCGAGGTGCTGCGCCACTACGATCTCCCCTCGGCTGCGGCCGCGGCGGACCCGGCCGCGCGGCAGGCGCCGAGCCGGCTCGTGGACGTCCTCTTCGCGTACCTCTACGGAAGCTGGCCGCGCGCGAACTTTCACCTGTTCAACTGGGCGGGCTTCCTCCTCGCGGGCGCCGCCGCCGCGCCGCTCGCGCGCGGTGACAAGCGGCCGGTGCTCTGGCTCGGGCTCGGCGCGGCGCTCTTCGCGCTCGGGTGGTGGGCGGACCGCTGGGCCCCCGTCTACGCGTACCAGCAGTTCTGGCGGACCTCGCCCTCGTGGTTCGCCATGCGGCTCGCGGTGTGCCTCGCCCTCACCGGCGCGCTCCAGCTCCTGCCGGACGCGGCGGAGCGCGGGCTGGGCTGGCTGACCCTGCTCGGGCGGCAGTCGCTCGTCGGGTACATCGTCTCGGTCGAGCTCACGTACGGCGCGCTCGCGTGGCGGGTGAAGCGCGCGCTCTCCTTCCCCGCGACCGTCTTCGGCATCGTCGCGATGGTCGCGGTCACGTGGGCCATCTCGCTCGCGTGGGAGCGCTACCGGGCCCGGAGACGAACGGGCGGGCAGCGCGGCGCGGGGACGCTCCGCGGCGTGGGCGCCTGATCGGGCCGCGCGCCGCAGGGCGCGAGCCCGTCGCGCGGTGGCGCGCGCCGGGCGGGCGGCGCGTCAGCCCTCGCGGAAGACGATCGGCTCGGACAGCGCTCGGAGCAGGTCCTCGTCCGAGAGCGCGCCCTGCTCGGTCATCTTGTGCAGGATGTCCTCGACCCGCTGCTCCCACGCGTCGCTCGGGCTGCCCCGGGCGCGCATGCCGTGGTAGCGGATCGGGTTCGGGATGATGGAGGCGAGGAACGCGGCCTCCTTCGCGGTGAGCGCGCGGGCGTCCTTGCCGAACCAGTGCTGCGCGGCCGCCCCGATGCCGTACACGCCCGGCCCCCACTCGACGAGGTTCAGGTAGATCTCGAGGAGGCGCGCCTTCGGGACGGTCGCCTCGAGCGCGACCGTGATGGCCGCCTCGCGGATCTTGCGCGCGAGCGTCTTCTCCCGCGAGAGGTAGAGGTTCTTCGCGAGCTGCTGCGTGATGGTCGAGCCGCCCCGGACGACGCGTCCCTCCTCGGCGCCGCGCGCGAACGCGTCGGCCAGCTCGGCGAAGTCGAAGCCGGGGTGGCCGAAGAAGCCCCCGTCCTCGCTCGTGGTGACCGCCCGGATGACGTGCTCGGGGAGGTCCGCGATCGGGACGAAGGTCGGGGTGCGCGGGCCGATCTCGAACGCGCGGGCGCGCTCTCCCTCGCCGTTCACCGGCTGGTAGGGGAAGGGGCGGCGCAGCGCGACGGGCTCTCCCTTGCGCGAGGCCTCGCGCATCCGCGTGAGGTCGAGCCCGGCCCCGACGGTCCAGGCGGCGGGAGCGAGGAGCGGGCCGGAGACGTCGAGGTGCGCGTCGAACGTGCCGCGCGCGCGCGGCGCCTCGGGAGGCGGGGCGAGACCCGGTGGCAGCGCCTCGACGAAGGCGGTCCAGTCGGCGCGATCCGCGTGCAGCGAGGCCGTGAACGGCACCCCCGAGCCGAGCCGGGCCTCGGCCGTCACGCCGACGCGCAGGTCGGCGCCGAGCGAGAGGACGCCGTCCCGGAACGCGACCCGACGCTCCGCTGCGTCCCAGGTGACGGTCCCCTCTGCGCCGAGCCGGAACGGGCCGAGCGGCTCGTCCCCGACCCGCTCGCCGGACGCGAACAGCCGCTCACCCGAGGCGCGCAGCCGTGCCTCGACGTGCGAGAAGCCCTCGTCCGACTCGGCGTCGAGCTCGAGCGCCACGGCGCCGTCGCTCAAGGTCGCGGGGCCGGCGCGCAGCGCGGGCGGGAGGAGCGCCGGCGAGAGGTGTCCGAGCCGGACGTGGGCGCGCCAGCGGTCGTCGGCGGTGGTCTGCGCGGTGACCTGGCCGGTGCCGCCGCCGGGCAGGCGCAGCGCGAGCGTGAACGACGCGCCGGCGGCGTCGCGCGCGCCGCCGAGCTCGGCGTCCACCGGGCCCAGCTCCACCTGACCGCGCTCGAGGGGGAGCACCACGACGAGCCCGCGCACGTGGACGGACGGGAGCGCCGACCGCGCCGAGGGGCGCGGGCGCGGCGCGGCGGGCGGGGCTGGCTCGGCCGTTCCCGGACGCTGCCGCCGCTCGAGGAGCGCGCGGAGCGCGCGCCCGCGCGGACCGACGGAGACCCGGACGCCGGAGAGCGCGATGGAGGCGGGCTCCAGCCGGCCTCGCAGCAGCCCGAGGAGGCTCGGACGCGCGGCGATGCGCTCGATCCGGACGAGCGGCTCGCGCGGGCTCGCGCCGGGGAGGGTGACGGGGCCGAAGGTCGCCCGGAAGAGCGGGTCGATCGCCACGCCGGGCGCGACGGTGACCTCCGTCCCGAGACGCGCGCGCAGCTCCGCGCCGATGCGCTCGCGCAGCCAGCGGTCCACCGCTGGCAGCCGGACGACCCCCTGCACGGTCGCATAGAGGGCGAGCAGCGCGGCGAGCGCCGCGAGGAGCGCGCGCCGTACCCAGACGGGAGGCCGGGCCGGCGACGGCCGCATGTCTCGCTCGGCGCGCATCGGCGCGCGCTGTTTACCGGCCCGCGGCCGGGAGGTCAACCACGGAGCCGGCGGCACGGACGCACGCGAGCGGGAGGAAAAGGAGAGGTGCTCTGTTACATTCTCCCGGGAACTCATGGCCCCGTCCCGCACACGCCTCCGGCGACGCATCCGCCGCGACCGTCTCGGGGTCCGGACGCTCCTCGCCATCGCGCTCTCGCTGGGCGCGAACGCGGGGCTCCTCTGGGCGCTCCTCTCCGCCGGCGCGTTCGCGTTCCGCGCGCCGGGGCCGGCGCGACCCGTGGCGCTCACGCACCTCTCCCAGTCGCAGTGGGACGCGAACCGCGCCATCGGCAACCGCCCTCCGCCGCCTCCCAGCGCGGCCCCCGCGCCGCAAGCGCCTCCCGTGCCGCCCCCGGAGGAGCAGCGCGCGGCGGGCAAGGTGGTCGAGCTCGCCCCGGACGCACCGGGCGAGGACGCGGCGCCCAAGGACAGCCGCTTCCTGTCCGAGCGGAACCGGCGGGTCGAGAAGGAGACGGTCTCGCGCTACGCGGGCAATTCGCAGAACCTGCGGTCGCAGCCGTCCCCTGCGTCGCCGGGGCGCCAGGCGTCGGGCGAGGGCGGCAAGGCGGAGCGAAAGACCGAGGCGAAGGAGGGCGCGCCCGGCCAGCGAGGCACGGGCGCGGATCGCCTGCGCATGCCGCAGCAGGAGCAGAAGCCCGAGCAGGCGCAGGAGAAGCTCGCCCTCGCGCCGAGCGCGGGAGGCGAGACCCCGCTCCATGAGCAGCAGCGGAGGGAGCGCGTCGAGCAGGGGGCGCCCTCGCCTGCGCTGCCGGGCGCGCCGGGGGACGGCTCCGATCGGCTGCAGGGGCCGAAGCGTCCCGACCTGTCGCTCGGGCAGGACACGCTCGCGCGGCTCGCGGGCGGGCCCAACATGGACGGGTTCCGCGAGGCGGAGGAAGGCGACGTCACCGCCCTCAACACCCGCGAGTTCAAGTACGCCACGTTCTTCAACCAGGTGCGCCGCGAGATCGGCGCGGACTGGTACCCGCGCGTGCGCGCCGCCGTTCGCGAGCGCGACCCGGAGTTCAAGCACTTCTTCTACAAGGAGCGGACGGTGGTGGTGAGCGTCACGCTCGATCGCTCCGGCCACGTGACCGATCTGTCCGTGCTCCAGTCGTCCAACGTCGACTTCTTCGACCGCGTCGCGATGGCCTCCGTGCGGCAGGCCCAGCCGTTCCCGAACCCGCCCGGCGGGTTGTTCGGCTCCGAGCCGACCACCCGCGTCCCGTTCACCTTCACGCTCTACCCGTCCGATCGGCGGCCGTTCGTGATGTGGGAGCGCCCGGAGCAGTGACCGGGCGTCCGCCTGGCCGCGCACGCGCGCGGGCGAGGAGCGGTCGCACGCGCCGGCGGGGTCGGGCAGGAATGGCGACGCCGCCGTGTTCCCACGGCGCGTGGACACCTCAGCGAACCGCAGCGCTGCGCGCGTTGCGCACGAGCGTCCGGTGCGGCGCGCCCTCGTCGCGCTCGTCGCGTCGGTGGCCCTGAACGCGGCGGTCTTCGCCGCCATCCACTCCGCGGGCGCGTTCGCGCTCTCCCGCCGCGCGGAGGCCGTCGCCCGGGTCGGGCTGGCCGCGGTGTCCGCAGCGCGCTGGCGCGCGAACCGGCTCGTGTCCGCGGAGCGCGCTCAGCCCACGCCCCTCGAGCCCGCTCGCCGCCCGCCGCCGGCGGTGGACGAGCGCCCCGACCCCCGCGGCGAGGTCGTCGCGGCGCCCCCGTCCGCGGATCGGCGCGCGCCAGAGCGCTGGCGGTTCCTCTCCGACCACGACGGCAGCGCGCCGCGCGACGTGCAGTCTCGCGAGGCGGGGAAGCGGCGCTGGGACACCCCGCTCGCGCGGCCCACCCCGGGCCCGGAGGGCGCCCAGGGGATCCCACGGAACGGAGAGGGCGGCAGCGCCGAGACGCCCGTGCCCGGCCGCGAGGGCTCCGCGGACGCGGGCGAGGCGGTCGCGCGCGCGCGGGCGGCGCTCGCGCCTGCGCCCGCCGGAGAAGCTCCCTCGGGTTCCGCCGCCTCTGCAGCCCGCGAGGCCGCCCCCGCGGCGGCGGCCGGGGAGGGTGGCGCGCGCAGCACAGGACCCTACGACCCGCGCCTGCTGCCGACCGCGTCCACGTTCGAGCGGCTCGCCGGCGGACCGGGCGAACGGCTCCACGACGTGGAGGAGGGCGACGCGACGGGGCTCAACACCCGCCGGTTCCGCTTCGCGGAGTTCTTCCTGCGCGTGAAACGTGCGATCGCGCGCGAGTGGGACCCGAACCGGACCTGGGACGCGCGCGACCCCGCCTCGCAGCGGTACGGCCGGCGGACCCGCGGCACGACGGTGGACATCGTGCTCGAGCCGGCGGGCGGCGTCCGCGACGTGCGCCTCGTGGCGAGCTCTGGCCTCGACTTCTACGATCGCGAGGTCGTGCGCGCGATCCGCGCCGCCTCGCCCTTCCCGAACCCGCCGCGAGCGCTCGTCGGCGCCGACGGGCGGATCCTGCTCGCCCGGTGGCGCTTCGAGCTCGCCTGGGACGACGCGCGGCCGAGGTTCGCCCTGCCGGACGCACCTCGGCCCTGAGGGCGGCCGCTCGCCCGGGCGCCCGTCATGTCACCGACGCGCCATGTTCCTGAGCGGCGGATGCGGTATATCCCCCCGATGGATCAGCCGCAGCGCGTCAAGATGGAAGGCGTCAAGAACGTCGTGCTCATCGCGCACGACAGCCGGAAGGACGATCTCCTCGAGTGGGTGAAGTACAACCGCGAGGTGCTGAAGGAGCACCGGCTGTTCGCGACCGGCACGACGGGCGGCCTGGTGCAGGCCGCGACGGATCTCCGGATCACGCGCTTCAAGAGCGGGCCGCTCGGGGGCGACCAGCAGGTCGGCGCCAAGATCGCCGACGGCGAGCTCGACGTGCTCATCTTCTTCTGGGATCCGCTCGAGCCGCAGCCCCACGATCCGGACGTGAAGGCGCTCCTGCGCATCGCCGTGCTCTACAACATCCCCACCGCCTGCAACCGGTCGACGGCCGACTTCATCGTCGCCTCCGAGCTGTTCCACGGTGAGTACGACCGGATCGTCGAGGATCACGCCGCGGTCCGCGAGGCGTACCTGCGCTCGCGCGCGGCCCGCGGTTACTGAGCGCGGGCGGGGCACCCCGGGCCGAGGCCGCGGGGTGCCGGCCCGCCGTCACTCCACCTTCATCCCGGGGCGCCACCGCAGGATCGGCTTGCGGGCGGCGCGCGTCTCGTCGAGCCGGGCGCGGAAGGGCCGGGTCGGCGCCGCCTTCACCGCCTCGGGATCCGCCTGCGCCTCCTCGGCGATCGCCTTCATCGCGGTGCAGAAGCGCTCGAGCGTCTCCTTCGACTCGGTCTCCGTCGGCTCGATCATGAGCGCGCCGGAGACGACGAGCGGGAAGTAGACCGTGGGCGGATGGAAGCCGTGGTCGATGAGCCGCTTCGCGACGTCCATCGTCGTGACGCCGTGAACCTTCTGCAGCTTGTCGTCGAAGACCACCTCGTGGAGCGAGTCCGTCTCGTAGGGGAGGTTGTAGGTGCCCTGCAGGAGCTTGCGGACGTAGTTGGCGTTCAGCACCGCGAGCTTCCCGGTCTCGGCGACGCCCTCCGGGCCGTACTCGCGGATGAGGGCCCAGGCGCGGACGAACATCCCGAAGTTGCCCCAGAACTCGCGGAGCTTCCCGATCGTCTGCGGCCGCTCCTTCGGCTCGACGAGGAGGCGGTACCGCTCGCCCTCCTTCACGACGACGGGCAGGGGAAGGAAGGGCGCGAGCTTCGCCTTGACCGCGACGGGCCCGGAGCCCGGGCCGCCCCCGCCGTGCGGCGTCGCGAACGTCTTGTGCAGGTTGTACTGCATGACGTCGAAGCCCATGTCGCCCGGGCGCGCGACGCCGAGCAGCGCGTTCATGTTCGCGCCGTCGCCGTACACCAGGCCGCCCTTGGCGTGCACGATCTCGGCGATCTCCGCGATGTTGCTCTCGAAGATCCCGAGCGTGTTGGGGTTCGTGATCATGATCGCGGCGACGTCCTCGTCCATCGCCGCCGCGACCGTCTCCGGGTGGAGCCGGCCGTCCGCGCCCGACGCGAGCTGCACGACGTCGTAGCCGTTCAGCGCCGAGGAGGCCGGGTTCGTCCCGTGCGCGGTGTCGGGGATGAGCACCTTCTTGCGCGGGTTGCCGTGCGCCTGGTGGTAGGCGCGGATGAGCATGAGCCCGCACAGCTCGCCCTGGGCCCCGGCCGCGGGGACGAGCGTCGTCTGGTCGAAGCCGGCGATCTCCGAGAGCGCCCGCTCGAGCCGGTACATGAGCTCGAGCGCCCCCTGCGCGAGCTCCGCGGGCGCGAGCGGATGCACGTTGGCGAAGCCCGGCAGGCGCGCGAGCGCCTCGCTCGACCTCGGGTTGTACTTCATGGTGCAGGAGCCGAGCGGGTAGAAGCCGGTGTCGATCCCGTGGTTCCAGGAGGACATCCGCGTGAAGTGGCGGACCACCTCGAGCTCGGAGACCTCCGGCATGCCCTCGACGCCGTCGCGCAGCAGCGCGGCCGGGAGCTCGCGGGCCGGGTCGAAGTCGCCGCCCGCAGCGGGCAGCGACACGCCGCTCCGGCCGGTCGAGCCGCGCTCGAACAGGAGCTGCTCCTCGTGCACGAGCCCGCGCGTCGCGCCGCCCGCGCCGACCTCCGCGTGCGCCGTCGCCGTCACCTTCGCGTCCTTCTCCATGCTGGGCTTCCAGCCGGTGGGGTTTCCCATGGCTATCCCTTCACCGCCTGCGCGAAGAGCTCGATGAGCTCGGGGGTGTGCAGCTCGGTCGCGACGCAGAGGAGCGCGCCCTTGGCCCCGCGGAGCTCCGGGTACCAGCGCGCGAGCGGCGCGCCGGCGGCGATGCCGCGCTTCGCGAGGCGCGCCACCACCGCCTCGGCGTCCCCGACGTCGAAGGCCAGCTCGTTGAACGACGGCGCGGAGAACACCGGGGAGATCCCGGCGCGCCCGAGCGCGTCCTTCAGCAGCCGCGCGCGCGTGAAGTTGAGCCGCGCGAGCTCGGTGAGGCCCTTCTTGCCGAGGAGCGACAGGTGGATCGTCGCGGCGAGGGCGCTGAGGCCGGAGTTCGTGCAGATGTTGGAGGTCGCCTTCTCCCGCCGGATGTGCTGCTCGCGCGTGGAGAGGGTGAGGACGAAGCCGCGGCGGCCGTGCTTGTCCACCGTCGCGCCGCAGACGCGGCCCGGCATCTGCCGGACGAACTGCTCGCGCAGCGCGAAGAAGCCCGGCGCAGGGCCGCCGAAGGCGAGCGGGTTGCCGAAGCTCTGGAAGGTCCCCACCGCGACGTCGGCGCCGAGCGCGCCCGGCGCCTGGAGGAGGCCCAGCGCGACCGCCTCGGCGGTCACGGAGATGGTGAGCGCGCCGGCCCGCTTCGCGATGGCGGCGGCCTCCGGGAGCGCGTCCACGACGCCGAGGAAGCTCGGGTAGCCCACGATGACGGCGGCGGTCCCGCCGTCCACCGCCTTCTCGAGCGCGGCGAGGTCGGTCCGTCCGTCCGGGCCGAACGGCACGGTCGCGATCTCGTCGCCCGTGGACCGCAGGTAGGTCGCGAGGACCTTGCGGTACTCGGGGTGGACCGCGGCCGAGACCACGATCTTGCTGCGCCCCGTCACCCGCGTGGCCATGAGGGCCGCCTCGGCCATCGCGGTCGCGCCGTCGTACATGGAGGCGTTCGAGACGTCCATGCCGGTGAGGAGGCACACGAACGTCTGCCACTCGAAGAGCGCCTGCAGCGTGCCCTGCGAGACCTCCGGCTGGTACGGCGTGTAGGCGGTGAAGAACTCGCCGCGGAGCAGGAGCTGGTCGACGACCGGCGGGACGTGGTGCGGGTAGCAGCCGGCGCCGACGAACGGCGTGTGCGCGGTGTCGTTGCGCGCGGCGAGCGCGCGGAGCTCGGAGAAGAGCGTGACCTCGTCCGCCGCGGGCGGCAGGTCGAGCGGGCGGGAGAGGCGCAGCCGCTCCGGGATCGAGCGGAACAGGGCGTCGAGGCTCTCCGCCCCGATGGCGTCGAGCATCGCCCGGACGTCCTCGGGCGTGTGCGGGTGGTAGCGCAAGGCGCGGACTCCTGTGGCGCGCGCGAACCCGTCCCGGGACGGCCGCCCGCGAATGTCTCGGTGACGACGCCCGCCGGGCGGCGGACGCCTACTCCTGCTCCTCGACGAACGCGCGGTACGCCTTCGCGTCCATGAGCGCCTCGAGCTCCTTCGGATCGGAGGGCTCGACGACGATCATCCAGCCCTCCTCGTACGGATCGTCGTTGATCGTCTCGGGCGCGTCGGCCAGCGGGTCGTTGACCTCGACGACCTTGCCGGAGAGCGGGGCGAAGAGCTCGGAGACGGCCTTGGTCGACTCGACGACCCCGAACGACTCCCCCTTCTTCACCGTGTCCCCGACGTCGGGCAGCTCCACGAACACGACGTCGCCGAGCTGATCCTGGGCGAAGTCGGTGATCCCGATGACGACCTGCGTGCCCTTCGTCCGGGCCCACTCGTGCTCGCGCGTGTACTTCAGGGTGTCGGGGATTTCCATGGCGTCCCTCTCCTCGGTCACTTCCGCGTGTAGAACGGCGTCTTCACGACCTTCGCCGCGGCGGCGCGGCCGCGGATCTCGACGCCGAAGGTCGAGCCCTCCGCGGCGAGCGCCGGCGGGACGTAGGCGAGGCCGATCGAGGTCTTGAGCGACGGGCTCTTCGTCCCGCTCGTCACCTCGCCGACCTTCCGCCCGTCCTGCACCACCGGATACCCGTGGCGCGCGATCCCCGCGTCGGTCAGCACGAAGCCGACGAGCTTCCGCGCGAGGCCCTGCTCCTTCTGGCGGACGAGCGCGTCGCGCCCGATGAACTCGCCCTTGTCGAGCTTCACCACCCAGCCCAGGCCGGCCTCGAGCGGCGTCGTGCCGTCGTCCATGTCCGAGCCGTAGAGCCGGTAGGCCATCTCGAGCCGGAGCGAGTCGCGCGCGCCGAGGCCGCACGGCTGGATGCCCTCGGCCTGGCCTGCGTCGAGGAGCGCGTCCCACAGGCGCGGCGCGGCGGCGGGGGGGCAGAAGAGCTCGAAGCCGTCCTCGCCGGTGTAGCCCGTGCGCGCGACGAGGCAGGGCACGCCCGCGACCTCGCCCTGGGCGAAGCGGTAGGAGCGGATGGGCATGAGATCGAGCGGCGTGAGCCGCTGGAGGAGCTGCGCGGCGCGCGGCCCCTGCAGCGCGAGCTGGGCCCAGTCGTCGGACTCGTTCTTCACGTCCGCTCCGCCCGGGTGGCCGGACAGCCAGTCGAAGTCCTTCTGCCGGTTGCCCGCGTTCACGCACACGAGCAGGTCGTCGGCCGCGCGGCGGTACACGACCACGTCGTCGACGATCCCGCCGGACTCGCGGCAGAGGCAGCCGTACTGCGCCTGGCCGTCCGCGACCTTCGAGAGGTCGTTCGTGAAGAGCCGGTTCAGCGCCTCGAGGGCGCGCGGGCCGCGGAACACGACCTCGCCCATGTGCGACACGTCGAACAGGCCGACGCGCGTGCGGACCGCCTCGTGCTCCTCCAGGATGCCGGCGTACTGGACGGGCATCTCCCAGCCGGCGAAGTCCACCATCCGCGCGCCGGAACGGACATGCGTTTCGAAGAGGGGCGTTCGCTGGGCCATGGGGCGCCTCGGGGACCGGAAGGGCGGGCGGATTCTATCGGGGTCGACTGTCGGGTCAAGCGCGCCGGGACCGGCGGAAGATCTCGCGGGGACGCGCCCTTGGACTACCGCTCCCGCGAAGGGTCCGCAAGGCAGGAATGGCGGAGGCGCCCCGCGCCCCCCGGAACGGGCGCGCTCGCGGCGCTCGCACTCGAGGCGTATCAGGGGCAGGCGACGGGCTCGCAGCGTCCCGCGCCCACGGCCGCGCAGCAGTAGAGCGGTGCGCCGCCGTCGTCCTCGAAGCGGTAGCGCCAGCCCGCCCGCGCGACCTCGAGCACGCCGAACCCCCACCGCACCGACGCGAAGATCACCTCGGTGCCCGGGACCGACGCGGTGTCGAACCGCTCCGACGGGCGGCCCCGCGCTCCGTTCCCCGAGACGAGCACGTCGAGGCCGCTCGGCGCGCGGAGGTGCTGGAGATCGTGATCGTGCCCGGCGAGGAAGGCGCGGACGCGTCCCCCGCCCGCGGCGAGGAGCCGGTCCATCCGCGCGAGGTAGTCGGGCGTCGCGTCGGTGCGGTGCCCGCCGGCGGCGACCGGCGGGTGGTGGCCGACGAGGAAGCACCAGGGCTTGTCGCAGCCGCCGGGCTCCGCGTCGCAGGCGTCGGCCCGGCAGCCGGGCGCCTCCTCGCGCACGAAGGCGACCTCGTCGTCGAGCGCGAACCCGCCGTACGCGCCCTTCACGAGGTTCGTGTCGACCACGAGGAAGCGGGCCGCGCCGCGATCGAGCGCGTAGTGCCGCGCCGGCATCTGCCAGAGCGGCGACCGGTGCGCGACCTCGAGGCAGGCCTTGAGCCGACCCTCGGCGACGGGGTCCCCGCCCTGGCTGCAGCTCCCGCCGGACGCCACGTCGTGGTTGCCGAGCGCGAGGTAGACCTCCGCCGCCGGCGTGCCGGCGAGGGTCGAGAGCGGCCCCTCGTGGCGAGCGAACCCGGGGTCCGCGGGCGCCGCGAAGCCGGGGGCGAGGGTGTTGCCGTCGGCGCCGAAGGCGCAGGCGGACGCCCCGGGCACGGTCGTGCTCGGGCCGCACGGGTAGACGTCGTCGCCCGGGAAGAGGGCGAGCGCGAAGGGCGACCTCCGGTGGGCCGAGGACACGGCGCGGGCGACCTCGCGCTGCTGGTCGGTCCCGTCCCCGAAGTCGGCGAGGTGGAGGACGCGCAGGAACGGTCCGGCGAGCTCGGGGGCGGGCCCCGGCCGGCGCGCGCGCTCGGAGCGGACGGTGAACGTCGGGCTCGATCCGCAGCCGCCGGCCGCGAGCGTGAGCGCGACGAGCGCCGCGGCGAGCCGGGCCCGGATCACCGCGCGCGCGCCCTCGCGAGGTCGATCGTGTTGACGAGCAGCATGGCGCGGGTCATCGGCCCGACGCCGCCCGGCACGGGCGTGATCGCGGAGGCGCGCCGCGCGGCCCCCGCGTACTCCACGTCGCCCACGAGCCGCCCGTCCTCGAGCCGGTTCATGCCGACGTCGATCACGACCGCGCCCTCGCGGACCCAGTCACCCCGGACGAGCTCGGCCTTGCCGATGGCCGCGACGAGGATGTCGGCGCGGGCGACCTCGCCGGCGAGATCCTGCGTGCGCGAGTGGGCGATCGTCACCGTGGCGTGCTTCTCGAGCAGCATCGCGGCCATGGGCTTGCCGACGATGTTGGAGCGGCCGACGACGAGGGCGCGCTTGCCCTTCGGGTCCACCTTGGCCTCCTCGAGGAGCCGCATCACGCCGGCGGGGGTGCACGGGCGCGGCGTGCCGGGGATGCCGATCGAGAGCGCGCCGACGTTGAACGGGTGGAAGCCGTCCGCGTCCTTGCGGGGATCGATCGCGTCGAGGACGGTGCGCTCGTCGAGGTGCTTGGGGAGGGGGAGCTGGACCAGGATGCCGTGGATGGTCGGGTCGGCGTTGAGCCGGCCGACGAGCGCGAGCAGGTCGGCCTGCGACGTCGTGGCGGGGAGGTGGTGCTCCACGGAGCGGATCCCGACCTCCTCGCAGTCCTTGCGCTTTCCGCGCACGTAGATGGCGGAGGCGGGGTCTTCGCCGACCCGCACCACCGCGAGGCCGGGGGCGATCCCGACCGCCACGAGCGCGCGAACCGCCTCCGCGACCTCACTCCGCACCTTCGCCGCGATGAGCTTACCGTCGATGATCATAGGGCTCGGCAGTATAGCGAAGGCCGCCGGGAGCGGCGCCCCCATCCTGGCCGCTTGGCGCGGAGCCCGGCCCGCCCCACCGTCAGGGTCATCCCTCGGTCCGCTCGCACGCCGCCCCGGAGGCCGACCATGGCCCTGTATCGCTTCCTCTTCGCTCCGGCGCTCCTCGCCCTCGCCGTGCTGGCCGGCCCCGGCCGCGAGCAGGGGCCCGTGACCCAGGCCGAGCCGCCGCGCGTCGTCGCGCCCGAGCGCGCCGCGGCGGCGCCCGCGCCGCAGGCCCAGGGATCGCTCTCGCGCGCCGTCGCGAAGCACGCGCCGCGAAACCCCGCGCGGCCGGCGCGGCGCTGATCGCGCACGGGGCGAACGCGACCGGGTCCGGCTAATATCCCGTCGCGCGCCGACGCGCTCCGGGAGAACCGCCGATGGCAGAGCTGTGCGAGAAGTGCACGACGCCCCTCGACGACGCGGGCCACTGCGTCACGTGCGAGGCCGACGCCGAAGGGCTCGCGCTGGTCACGCGCTCCGGCTACGCCTCGGTGCGCGAGATGATGTCGCTCCTCGAGGTCGAGGGGCTCGGGCCGGAGATGGAGAAGGTCCCGCCGGCGCGCCCCGAGGAGCGCGCCCATCCGCTCTGGAACCTGTACGTGCCGCGGGACGAGGCCCCGCGCGCGGTGGAGTTCCTGCGGAGGGACTGGGCGGAGCTGCTCGAGGATCCCGAGGCCGCGGCGGCCGCGGCCCGGGGCCAGGCGGGCGTGGATCTGGACCAGGACGGGGACCTCACCTGCCCGGCCTGCGGGCACGTGTTCGCGGTGCGCGGCGGGGAGGAGGCCGAGTGCCCGGAGTGCGGTCTCGGGCTCGGCGCGCCGTCGAACGCCGCGCCGGACGAGTCGCAGTCCTAGGATTAGAGCCCCATGCCCAGGGAGCTCGCGGACCTCCACATCCACGTCGGCGGGGCGGTCGCGCCCCACGTCCTCTGGTCGATCGCCCACGAGCAGGGGTTCAAGCTGCCCGTCTCCGACTACTGGGAGTTCAAGGAGCTCGTCTCCGCCCGGCCGGGGAAGGTGAAGTCGCTCGACGAGTACCTCGCCGTCCTGCACACCTGGACGGAGAAGATCCAGTCGTCGCCGCAGGCGATGGAGCGCAGCGTCTACGAGGTCATCGGCAAGGAGTACCGCTCCTCGCGCGTCTCGCTCATCGAACTGCGCTTCAACCCCATGAAGCGCAACGTCGGCGGCGAGCGCGATCTCGATCACATCATCCACGCGGCGCTCCGGGGCATGGACCGCGCCCTCCTCGAGTACGGCGTCCGCGCCGGGCTCATCTTCTGCCTCGCCCGCGAGTTCGACGCGCACCTCAACGAGATCCTCGTCGAGAAGGCCATCAAGTACCGGCGCCGGGGCGTCGTCGGGATCGACCTCGCGGGGACGGAGCGGAACGCCCTCGAGCTCGACGGCCGCGAGGTGAAGCGCTACCGCGAGCTCTTCGCGCGCGCCCGCGCGGCGGGGCTCAAGACCACCGTGCACACCGGGGAGACCGCCGGGACGGGCGCCGAGGGGGTGCGCGCCGTCGTGGAGGAGCTCGAGCCCCAGCGGATCGGCCACGGGATCTGCGCCGCGAAGGACGAGCGGGTGATGGATCTCCTGCGCGAGCGGGGGATCGTGCTCGAGATCTGCCCGAGCTCCAACCTCGCGACCCGCGCGGTCGCGTCGCTGGCGGAGCTCGGGGGGATCCTGCGGCGGTTCTGGGAGCGCGGGGTGAAGTTCACGATCAACACCGACGGCCCGTACCTGCTCGACACGGACATGCGCACGGAGGTGCGGCTCCTGCGCGACGGCGGCATCCTCTCCGACGAGCAGATCGACCAGACGCTCGCGTGGGCCCGCGAGGCGAGCTTCATCGAGGATTGATCACACGGGGCCTGCGGCCCCGGCCCCGGCGGGCTCGCTTCGCTCCGCCCCACGACCGCCGCGCTCCGTCAGCCCGCAGCCTCCGCCTCGGCCGCATCCAGCGCGGCGGCGGTGCGGGCGAGGTCCTCGGACGAGCGGAAGTGACGCGGCTCGAAGGCGGCCGCCATCGGGGTGCCCCACTCCTCGGGCGGCGCCTCGATGCCGGGGAAGTACCGAGGCCGCCGGTGCACCAGGGCGGCGAGCATCTCGGAGAGCGGCGAGCGGAAGCGCTCGGGGCCCCCCGCCGCCGACAGGATCCGCTCGGCGCGCCAGCGCAGCTCGAGCACGCGCCCGAACCCCTCCTGGAAGATCCGCTTCACCGGCGTCTCGGCGAGCGCCTCGATCGCGCGGCCCTCGTCGCCGCCGGCGAGCTTCTCGAGCCCGAGCTCGAGGTAGGCGCGCGCCGCCTGGAAGACCCCTCGCACGGCGTCGAGGTCGCCGGGGTCCACCGCGTCGGCGACGAGGACGGCGTTGGCGGCCGACACGATCTGCCGCTCGACGGCGTCGCGCTCCGCGGGCGAGAGCGCGGCGAACGCGCGGTCGAGCAGCGACGCCTGCGCGAGCGTCGCGAGGAAGAAGCCGGGCGGACGCGCGGCCAGCCCGGGCGCCGCGGCCGGCGTCCGCGGCGGGCGCGCGAACCACGAGAGGGCCTCCTCGAGGGACGGGTAGCCGAGATCCGCGAGGCGGGCGGCGCGCCAGCGGAGGGCCGTCTCCTCGAGCTCGCTCGGGAGGTCCCAGCGGAGCGAGGAGAGGAGCCGCGTCGCGGCGAACGGATCCTCGGCGTACAGGTCGTCGAGGACGCCGCGCACCGCCATGTACTCGGTGCCGTCCACGAGGAACTCGATCACGAACTTGTTCTCGGGCGTCCGCATGAAGCGGTCGCTCGTGAGCTCCGGATCGGGATCCTGCTCGAGGTCGTGGATGCGCAGGCTCGTGCGCAGGACGAGGTACAGCACCTCGCGGTCGAGCGCGGCGAGCTTCCGCTCCCAGCGGGCGGCGGCCTTCGGCTCGAGCTGCGCCCCGGCGCGCGCGGCGCGGAGCCACGGCAGCGCCTTGCGCGGCTCGAACCCCGACCGCGACCAGGCGTCGAGGTCGATGAAGGTCTTGAACTGCTGGGCCGAGGCGAGCTGCACGATGAACGCCGCGTCGGCGAGGCCCACGTCGCGGATCGTGAAGTACAGCTCGTCGGCGGGCAGGGCGCGCACGAGCGCCTGCGGATCGCGCGCGTCGAGGATGACGTCGAGCCGCTTGCGCCCACGCGCTGCGGCCAGCGCCGCGCGCGCGTCCCTCAGCTCGGCAGGCGCGAGCGCCCTGTTCTCCCTGGCCATCACGCACCCCCATGGTGCGCCACCCCGCGGCGGCGCAACGCGCTGCGCGGACCGCTTCGGGGCGGCAGCCCACCGGACGGACGACTGGAGAGACCGCGCGGCGCCGGGCGTCGTGGTGGCGCGCGCGAGGCCGGGGGAGGCGCCTCGGAGGCCGAGGCCGGCCTCGCGCTACGCCCGCGCGGCGGCGCGGGAGGCGCCGTGGGCGACCTTCACGATCTTGCCGGCCTTGAGGCAGCGCGTGCAGACGCGCACGTGCTTCACGGTGCCGTCGACCGTCGCCCGGACCGAGCGGAGGTTGGGCATCGAGCGGGTCTTCGTCTTGTTGTTCGCGTGGGAGACGTTGTTCCCGACGAGCGGGCCCTTCCCACAGATGTCGCAGCGGCGTGCCATGGCTTGCTCCGAAAATCCGAAAGAGCGCGGGATATTACGCAACGGCGGCGGAAATGCAAGAGGCTGGTTCACGCGGCGGGCGCTCGCCGCCGCCGCGCAGCAGTGCGGGCGTGACCCGCGCGATCCCGCCTACTTGAGCGGGTTCTTCGACCCCAGGAGCGCGGCCACGTGCCCGGCCGCCTGGATCCCCGCGTAGAACTCGCCCTCGATGCCGAGGCCCGGGAGCACCTCGCGGCCGGCGAAGAACAGGTTCTTCCAGGGGCCGCGCACCGGCACGCCGGTCACGCCCAGGAACTCGTCGAGGTTGGCCTCGTAGAGCGGGTGGACGGGAGGGAGATCGGCGGCCTCGGGAGAGGCGAGCAGGGGCGCCGACTCGGCGATGAGGTGGCGCTCGAAGAAGGGGATCGCGTCCGCCACCGCCTCGCGGATCCTGGAGGCGGCCTGCTGGAGCGCCGGCCGGCTCCGGACGTCGGCGGGGACGAACCCCGACGCGCAGACGACGCGCTCGTCCGAGACGGGCTCGCCGCCCGAGCCCTTGTCGCCGGGGCCCTTGCGCCCCTCGCGGCGCGCGGGGAGCACCTGCAGGAACACGGCGTTGTCGAGGCCGTCGCCGGCCGAGGCGTTGCGCAGCGCGATCACGTTCTCGGCGAGCGCCGGCGGGAGCGCGGCCTGCTTCACCACGAGGTTCACCGAGACGAGCTGACGCCGCGGGCGAATCCCGCGGAGCGGCTCTACGGCGCGCGACTCGCGGAGATCCGCGGGCAGGAGGTCGAGGAGGCGGTCCGCGTCGGTGGCCACGATGAAGGCGCGCGCCACGTGGGCGTCCGGGGAGTCGGCGAGCCGCACCGCCTCGACCTTGCCGCCCTCGATGTCGAACCCGGTCGCGACGGCCGGCTCGCCGGGGCCCCCGCGCAGCTCGCCGCGGGACTCCGCGATGCGCCGGCGCACCATCTCGCGCAGCGTGCCCTGACCGCCGGGGAGGCGGCTCGTCCCCCGGAACGCGCCGCCGAGGAGCCGGACGAGCGAGAGCGGGGAGGGCTCACCGTCGAGGTACGTGAGGAAGCGGTGCGCGATGGCGACGCTCTGGGCGAGCTCGTGGTCCTCGAGCCCTGCGAACGGCCTCGCGACGCCCACCGGCTCCTTCGGCGCGCCCGGCGCGGTCGAGGCGAGCTTGATGGCCTTCTTCACCTCGCGCCGCTCGATGAACCCGTCCGGAGGGAGCGGCGGCGCGGAGCGCAGGAAGAAGCCGGCGAAGTCGAAGAGGGTCCCGAGCGTCGCGAAGGCCGCCTCGAGCGCCTCCGCCTCCTGCGGCCACTCGCGGCGCAGCTCCGTGCGCAGGATGGCGGGATCGCGCGAGAGGTCGGCGCGGTGCTTCGGCAGGAGGAGCTGGAAGTCCGGATCCGAGGGCACGAGCGCGCGCGAGAAGTCGGTCGCTAGGCCGAGCTCGGAGAGGACCGCCTCCGCGCTCGGCAGCTGGCGCGGGGAGGGGACGACCGCCGGTCCGAAGGGCAGGATGTAACCCTGGTCGGCGTAGTGGAAGCCGGGGTCGTCGTGGGCGACGTGCAGGACGCGGAGGCCGCGCCGGGCGAGCAGCGCGCCGGCCACCACGCCGCCGAGCTGCGAGCCGACCACGCAGACGTCGTAGATGCGCTGGGTTGCGGGAGGACGGAAGGTCTGCGCCACGGGCGCGGGAGTCTACCCGGGTTCGGCCGCGCGCCAAACCTCTTCTCGACCCCGCCGCGATTCCGCGGCCGGGCGGCCGGCCGCTCGCTTCACGCCAGCTCCACGAGCGGGTTCGTGACCGGCCCGGGCGGAGCGAGCCGCGCACCCTCCACCCGCACGCGCCGCCCCTCGACCGAGAGCCGGCCCGCCGCCAGCCACTGGATGGCCTGGGGGTAGAGCCGGTGCTCCTGCTCGAGGATGCGGGCCGCGAGCGCCGCCTCGTCGTCGTCGGGCAGGACCGGCACGATGGCCTGCGCGATCACGGGGCCGGTGTCCGTCCCCTCGTCGACGAAGTGCACGGTGCAGCCCGCGAAGCGCGCGCCGTACTCGACGCACTGGCGCTGGGCGTGGAGCCCCGGGAAGCTCGGCAGCAGGCCGGGGTGCACGTTCAGGACGCGCGGGCAGCCGCGCGACGCGGGCGTCGGGCCGAAGGCGCGCAGGAAGGCGGGCGTGACGAGCCGCATGTAGCCGGCGAGGCACACGACCTCGACCCGGTGCGCGCGCAGGACCTCGACGAGCCGGAGGTCGTAGGCCTCGCGATCGGCGACGCCCTTCGACGGGAGCACCTCCGTCGCGACGCCCGCGCGGCGCGCCCGCTCGAGCGCTCCGGCGGTCGGGACGTTCGAGACGACCACGGCGACCTCGGCGTCCACGCGGCGTGCGGCGCCGCCTGCCCCGCAGGCGTCCAGGATGGCCTGCAGGTTCGTGCCGCCGCCCGACGCGAGGACCCCGAGCCGGATCACCGCACCACCTCGCAGGTGGCCTCGCCCGTGCCGTCCTCGATCTGGCCGACGGTCCACGCGTCGAGGCCGCGCGCGCGCAGCGCGGCGTGCGCTGCCGCCTCGTCGCCCGGCGCGACCACGGCGACGAGCCCGAGCCCCATGTTGAAGGTCCGGTACATCTCGTCGCGCGGCACGCCGCCCTCGCGCTCGACGAGGTCGAAGATGGCCGGCCTCGGCCAGCGCCGCTCCTCGAGCACCGCGCGCGTGCCGTCGGGCAGCGTGCGCGGCACGTTGCCGGGCAGGCCGCCGCCGGTGATGTGGGAGAACGCCTTGACCGGGACCGCCTCGAGGAGCGCGAGCACGTCCTTGGCGTAGATGCGGGTCGGCTCGAGGAGCGCCTCCGCGAGCGTGCGGCCTCCGAGGGCGTCGAAGCGCCGGTCGAGTGGGTTCTTCTCGAGGAGCGCCTTGCGCGCGAGCGAGTAGCCGTTCGAGTGGAGCCCGGTCGAGGCGACGCCGATGACGAGGTCGCCCTTCGCGACCGTCTTGCCGTCGACGATGCGCGAGCGGTCCACGCAGCCCACCGCGAAGCCCGCGAGGTCGTACTCGCCCGGGGCGTAGAAGCCGGGCAGCTCCGCGGTCTCGCCGCCGATGAGCGCGCAACCTGCCTGACGGCAGCCCTCGGCGATGCCCTTCACCACCTCGGCGCCCTGCTCGGCGGACAGCTTCCCCGTGCCGTAGTAGTCGAGGAAGAAGAGCGGCTCGGCCCCCACGACCGCGACGTCGTTCACGCACATCGCCACGAGGTCGATGCCGATCGTGTCGTGGCGGTTCGCCTCGAAGGCGACCTTGAGCTTCGTCCCGACGCCGTCGGTGCCCGAGACGAGCACCGGCTCGCGGTACTTCTTCACGTCGAGCGCGAAGAGCCCGCCGAACCCGCCGATCCCGGCGAGGACCTCGGGGCGGAGGGTGGGACGGGCGTGGGGCTTGATGAGCTCGACGAGGCGGTCGCCCTCGTCGATGTCGACGCCCGCGTCGCGGTAGGTCAGGGACATGGCGGGCCATTACCGCGACGGCGCGACGGCCGCAAGCTGCTCCCGCGCCGGGCAGGGCGACGGGGCGGACGCCGGCCGCCGCGCGCCGTGGCGCACGTCGTGGCCGCGCCCGGGGGGCGCGGTTGCTCCGGGTCGTCGCCTAGAGCGCGACCGCGAGGAGCAGGAGGGCGGCGAGGAGTACGGTGGTGAGGCGCATCGGGAGCGGCTTTCGCTCGGAGTGCTGGCAGGCATCGTAGCGGAGCGATCCGTCATCGCCAGTTTCCGGCCGCGTTCGTGCCGCGCCGCGTCGCGGGCGGTTCGTTGACACTGGCGCGTGAGGTCGGCTAAGCACCACTTCCTTCCGAGGTCACGCACCGCAAATGCCCTGGTTCTCCAAGCAGAAGAAGGTGAAGGCGAGGGAGTCGACCCCCGCCGCCCCGCCGCCGCCGCCCGCCAAGGGCGAGGGCATCTGGCACAAGTGCGAGGGCTGCGAGAGCGTGGTCGCGCGCGCGGAGCTCGAGCGCGAGTGGAACGTCTGCCCATCGTGCGGCCAGCACGAGGCGCTGCCGATCCGCCGCCGGTTCGAGCTCGTGCTCGACCCCGGCTCCTTCGAGGAGCTCGACGCCGATCTCACCCCGCAGGATCCGCTCGGCTTCGTGGACGCGAAGAAGTACCGCGACCGCCTGAAGGGCACCTACAAGAACACCGGGCTGCGGGACGCGTTCATCTCGGGGGTGGGCTCGATCGCCGGGCAGCAGGTGTCGATCGGGTCGTTCGCGTTCGAGTTCATGGGCGGCTCGATGGGCTCGGTCGTCGGCGAGAAGGTCACGCGGGTCTTCGACCGCGCCTTCGAGCGCCGGCTGCCGGCCATCGTCTTCAGCTCGACCGGCGGCGCCCGCATGCAGGAGGGCATCTTCTCCCTCATGCAGATGGCGAAGACCTCGGCGGCGCTCCACCGCTTCCGGGCGGTCAGGAAGCCCTACGTGTCCGTGATGCTCCACCCGACCACGGGCGGCGTGGCGGCCAGCTTCGCCTGGCTCGGCGACGTCGTCATCGCCGAGCCGAAGGCCCTCATCGGCTTCGCCGGGCCCCGCGTCATCGAGCAGACCATCCGGGAGAAGCTGCCGCCGGGCTTCCAGCGCAGCGAGTTCCTCCTCGAGCACGGGATGATCGACGCCATCGTGCACCGCCACGACATGCGGGATCGCCTCGGGCAGCTCCTGTCGCTCCTCGGCTGACCCGCGCGCGAGCGGCCGCGCCCGGCCCGGCGCGGTCCCGCGGCGCGCGCTAGCACACCGCCATGGCCGATCCCCACGCCTACCTCGCCGGGCTGCAGCCGCTCGCGATGCGCTTCGGGCTCGAGCGGATGCAGCGCGCCCTCGACGCGCTCGGCCGTCCGGAGCGCGCCTACCCCGTGCTGCACGTCGGCGGCACGAACGGCAAGGGCTCCACCTGCGCGATGGCCGCCGCCGCCCTCGAGGCCGCCGGCCACAGGGTCGGCCTCTACACCTCGCCTCACCTCGTCCGCTTCAACGAGCGGATCCAGGTTGCGGGCGCGCCCATCGGAGACCTGGACCTCGCCTCGGCGATCGAGGAGATCCGCCGGGCCTGCCCGTGGCACGACGCGGGCGAGGAGGGCGACCGGCTGACCTACTTCGAGTTCGCGACGCTCGCCGGCCTCCTCCACTTCGCGCGCGCGGGCGTCGGCGCCGCCGTGGTGGAGGTGGGGCTCGGGGGGCGCTTCGACGCGACGAACGCGATCGTGCCGCGCGTCACGGCGATCGCCGCCATCGGCCTCGACCACACGCAGCTCCTCGGCGACACCGTCGAGCAGATCGCCTTCGAGAAGGCCGGGATCTTCAAGCCCGGCGTGCCGGCGGTGGTGCACGGGCGCCAGCCGCCCGGGGCGCTCGAGGCGCTGCGGACGGAGGCGGCGCGGCGCGGCGCGCCGTTCGTCGTGGCCGCCCCCGACTACCCGGGCCCGATCGCGCTCTCCGGGCCGCACCAGCGGGGGAACGCCGCGCTCGCCCACGCGGCGCTGCGCGCGCTGGCGCGCGCCGGGGTCGCGGTTCCGGACGAGGCGATGGCGCACGGCATCGCGACCGCGCGCTGGCCGGGGCGGCTCGAGGAGCTCTCGGGCGTGCTGCTCGACGGCGCACACAACCCGGACGGCGCCGCCGCCCTCGCCGCCGCGCTCCGGGCGATGTACCCCGGCCGACCGGTCGAGCTCGTGTTCGGGGTGCTCGCCGACAAGGACCACGCGCACATGCTGGCCGCGCTCGTCCCGGCCGTCCGGGCGCTGCACGTCGTCACGCCTGCGTCCGCGCGGGGGCGGCCCGCGGCCGAGGTCGCCGAGGCGGCGCGCCGCCTGGGGGCCCGGGCGGACGTGCACGGCTCGGTCGCCGAGGCGATCGACTGCGCGCGAGGCGCCGCGGCGCCGGACGGCGTGGTCTGCGTCGCCGGCTCGCTCTACCTCGTGGGTGAGGCGCGCGGGCTCCTCGCGCCCAGGTAGTCAGATATCGCATTGGAACCCCTGGGCTTTTTTTGAGGGGGCGGCCGGTCGCATGCTAACCTGCCCGCCGACCTCTCTGGGGAGCCCACGCATGCGTCCTCGCCACCTCGTCGCGCTGGTCCTCGCCTTCGCGGGCAGCAGCGCCCGCGCCGCCGGCGCCCTCAACGTCGTCACCGCCGTCGAGGTGAAGGACGAGGGCGCCGCCGTGGTGCTCCAGGTGAAGGGCTCGAAGCCGCCGAACTTCACGACCTTCTCGATGGCCGATCCGCCGCGCTTCGTGATCGACCTCTCCGAGGCGCGTCTCCAGGGCGTCCCGGAGGACCTCGTCGTCCGGAACGGCGTCGTGAACCTCGTGAAGAACCTGTCGTACGGCTCCGAGGCGACCGCGATCACCCGGATCATGGTGGCGTTCCAGGTCGAGGTCGATCCGCCGGAGGTGCTGGCCGAGGGGAACACGCTCGTCGTCCGGGTCGCGAAGCCGGCGGGGGCGTCCCCGGCCGTGGCGGCCGACGACGGCGCCCGCGCGCGCGAGGCGGAGGAGGCGAAGGCTCGCGCCGCGGCCGAGAAGAAGGCGCAGGAGGAGGCCGCCGCCCGCGCCGCAGCCGAGGCCCAGGCGCGCGCCGAGGCGGAGAAGGCCGAGGCTGCGGCCGCGGCGGAGAAGGCGCGGGTCGCCGAGGTCGCGGCCGCGGAGGAGAAGGCGCGAGCCGCCGAGGTCGCGGCCGCGGAGGAGAAGGCGCGGGCCGCCGAGGCGGATCGCGCCAAGGCCGGGGTCGAAGCCGACGCGCAGCCGGCGAGCGCGGCGGCGGAGGAGCAGTCCCGCGCGGAGGCCGAGGCGAAGGGCGCCGCCGAGGCGCGCGCGGCGTACGAGAAGGAGCGGCAGGAGGAGGTCGCGAGGTCCGAGGCCGAGGCCCAGGCCCGGTCGCGCGCGGAGGGGGAGGCGCGCGAGGCCGAGGCCAGCGCGCGCGCGGAGGCGGACCGTCGGGCAGAAGAGGAGGCCGGCGCGCGCGCTGCGGCCGAGGCTCGGGCCGCATCGGAGCGCGAGCTCGCCGCGGCGAACGGCAAGGCCGCCGCGCTCGACGAGGCGCCCGCGCCGGAGCGGTCCCGGGGGGCGGCAGCGGAGTCGCATCCGGAGCCGGCGGCCGCGGTGGCCGAGACGGCCGCCGAGGCGTCCGCCGGGCGGCTCGACGTGGGGGCGCCGCGGGCGCAGCTCCGCGAGGTCGGGTTCAAGCAGATGTCCGGGGTCTCGCGCGTCTTCGTGCGCACCAGCGTGACGCCCCGGTTCTCCGTCCAGGACGTGGGCGAGAACGTGATCCGGGTCGAGCTCGAGAACACGCGCGCGACGCGCCGGAACGACCTGCGTCACCTCGACACGTCGTTCTTCTCCTCCGCGGTCGCGGTCGTCACCCCGGCGCGCCGCGGCTCGAGCTACGTCCTCGACATCAAGCTGCGCGAGCGGGTCCCGTACCAGCAGCGGATCGAGGGCGACATGCTCGCCATCGACTTCGAGCGGCCCGCCGCGCCGGCGTCACTGCCGGTGGCGGGGCCCGCCGGGGCCGCGCCGGGCGGCGGCGCCGCTGCCGACCCCGTCCCGGCCGCGCTCGAGGGCGAGGCGCCCGCGACGACGCCGGCCGCGAATTGACGCGACAGCGACGGCGCGCCGCGTAGAATCGCGCCCTCGCCGTGCACCGCACTCCGCTCCTCGCCGTTGTCGCGCTCGCGGCGCTCGCCGCGCACCTCGCCGCCGCCCAGGCGCCGGCGACCGCTGCGCGTCGGGGCGCCCTCCCGGAGGGAGACGTCCACGTCGACGCCGGGACCGTCACCTACGACGCGTCCACCGGGAGCTTCCTCGTCGAGGACGGGGCCGTGCTGCGGAGAGGCACCGTCGTCCTGCGCGCGCGGACCGCCCGCTATGACCCCGAGACGGGCCAGGTCGTGGCGACGGGCGGCGTCCTCCTCACGGACGCCACGCGCGCGGTGGCCGCGGATGGGGTCACCGCGGTGCTCGGCGGCCCGTTCGAGGCGCAGGACGTCGTCGCGTTCCTGAAGAGCGGGCCCGTGGAGCTCGGCGGGGCCGAGTCCATCGACGCGGCGCGCGGCCTCGGCCAGAACCGGCTCGTTTTCTCCGGCAAGTCGCTGCAGGGGGACCCCTCGGGACGGCTGAAGCTGTCCGGCGCCCGCCTCACGCTCTGCGACTGCGGGGCGGGCCGCGCGCCCTCGTGGGAGATCCGCGCGGCGAACGCCGAAATCATCGCGGGGAAGCGCGCCACGCTCTCGTGGCCCGTCGTCTACGTCACGCCCCGGTTCCTCTTCGTCGATCACCCCGTGCCGGTCCTCCCGCTGCCGTGGCTCTACCTGCCGCTCGGCGAGCGGCAGACGGGGCTCCTGGTCCCGCAGCTCGTGTCGAGCGGCGCGACCCGCTTCGCCGTCGACGTCCCCCTGTTCGTCACGCTGGGGCGAAGCGCCGACCTGACCTTCACGCCGGGCTACGCGTTCGGCCCGGGCAGCGCGGCGGTGGACAAGGGCAAGCCCGCCGTGCGCGGGCCCACCGCGCGGCTCGAGGGCCGCTGGGCCCCGGCGGTCGGGGCGGCGGGCCGGGCCGAGCTGACCTGGCTCCGGGACCTGGACGCCGAGCCGGGCGGTGAGTCCGGGAGCCGCTACGCGGTCGCCCTCGCCCACGCCCAGCGCTTCTCCGAGCGCACCTCGCTCCGCGCCGACCTCGCGCTCTACAGCGACCCGCTCCTCGCGCGCGACTTCTCGACCGACATCCTCGCGCGCGGCACGAGCTACCGGCGCTCGGACCTCGTGGTCGAGCACGCGCGGGACGCGCTCGTGCTGGAGGCGGGCGCCTCCTACCTGCAGCCGTTCCTCGTCTCGCCGGAGGGCTACGGCCTGTTCGGACGCGACGTAGACGAGCTGCACCGCTGGCCGTGGGCCTCGGCGACGCTGCTTCCGAGCTTCCTCGGGCCGCTGCGGGTGGAGGGGAGGGCGGGCGCGGCCCGCTTCGCGCCGGCTGCGTCGCTCGACGGAGGGACCCTCCGCGGCCTCGTCGCCGATGGCGCGGCAGGTGTGCCGTACGAGCTCCCGCGTCCGTCGGGCGTGGACCGGGTGCTGCGGCCCGGCGCCTCTCGCGGCGACGTCGGGCTGGAGGTCGCGGCCCCGCTGCAGCTCGGGAACGCGCTCGTGGTGGAGCCGTTCGTCCGCGGTGCGGCGCTCGGCTACGCGTTCGAGGACGGGACGGATCCCGCCATGCAGGCGTGGGGAGTCGCCGGCGCGCGCCTCGAGACGACCTTCGGGCGCGCGTTCGGGGCGATCCGGCACCGGGTGACGCCCTGGGTCGAGTGGCGGCTCGGGAGCGAGTCGGCGGGCAACGCGGATCTCCCGGCGGCGTACGACTCGCTCGACCGGGTCGAGCGCTCGTCGCTCGTGACGCCCGCGGGCGCGCCGGGGCCGGTGGAGCTGCCGCTGCCCATCCTGTCCGCCGCTCCGCGCGGCCGCTTCCAGCAGCTGCGTGCCGCGGTCGACACGCGCCTCTCCCTGCGCGGGGCCGACGTGCTCCGGCTCGAGCTCGGCCAGGACTACGACGTCGAGACCGGCCGGCTCGCGGAGACGTTCACGAGCGGCGAGCTGCGGGCGGGCCGCTTCAGCGCGGACGCCGCGGCGCGCTTCCTCGCCTTCGGCGGGCGCAAGGAGCCGGTGCCGCTCACCGGCGTGCCGCGGCTGCCGTCCTCTCCGCTCGATCGACTCACCGAGCTCCGAGCCTTCGGGTCCGTCTCCGATCGGCGCGGAGATGCGCTCCGGCTCGGGCTCCTCTCCATCGGGAGGGGCGCCTCGGGCAGCCTCGTCGCCGGGCTGGATCCGCTGTTCGATCTGCGGCCCGCGCCGCTCGAGGCGGTGGCGCAGGGGAACGCCGGCGTCACCGCCCGCCTTGGGGGAGCGACGGCGACCTACGACGTGCTCTTCCCGGGCCGTCCGGTGGTCCGCTCCTGCCCGGACCGTACCCGCGAGGTGGGTGCGCTCCACATCCAGCAGCACGTCGCGACGTTCGCCTGGCAGTCGCCCTGCCGCTGCTTCCGGGTGGCCGCCAGCCTCACCCTGAACGACTGTGGGGGGTTCACTCCTCGGATGATGATCGATTTGGCCCCGGTGGGGTCGACTCTCGCAGGTGCGAGTCGGTAGACTCTCTCCCCCCAGGCGGAGCGACTCGTCCGCCATTCGCGGGGGTTGCGATACGTGAACCTCGACTGGAGAATCGACGGGTGAGCCGGACCCGAACACCGCCGCCGCACGCCGCGCGGAACGCCGAGGGGAACGAGCCCGAGAAGCGCCGCGCCATCCTCCACGCCGCGGTGCGCGTGTTCGCGGAGAAGGGCTACCACGGCTGCCGCATCGCCGACGTGGCGCGGGCCGCCAACGTCGCGTACGGGCTCGTGTACCACTACTTCCGGAACAAGGAAGAGCTGCTCGAGAGTGTCTTCGCCGAGCAGTGGACGATCCTCATCAACGCCATCCGGGCCATCGACGAGGGGCCCGGTACGGCGGCCGACAAGGTCGCGGCCATCTTCGGGTTCGTCTTCGACGTGTACAAGGCGGCCCCCGCCGCGGTGCGCGTCCTCATCCTGGAGGTGACGCGCACGCCGCAGGGGCTCCGCGCCGGCTCGACCCGCGAGACCTTCGACCGCGCCGTCCACCTGGTCGCGGACGTGGTCCGTCAGGGCCAGCAGGCCGGCGAGCTCCGCGCGGAGCTGGACCCGGTCATCGCCGCGGCGGGCCTCCTCGGCGCCCTCGAGCTCGCGATGACCGGCATGGTGATCGGCATCGTGCCCGCGGGGGACGAGGCCGCGGTGGACCGGGTGAAGGGCGAGGTCGTCGAGCTCGTCTGCGGCGGGCTGCGGCGCCGCTGAGCGGCACCCGGCCCCCGATCGACTGCGCGCGCCCCGCCGGGAGCTTTTGCCGGGCGGTGCCCCCGAACAGAATCCCTTCCCCCATGCCGCGCTGCGGCGTCGGTGGGTCGCCGGCCGGATCGCCCGGGCGGCGGGCTCGTGATCTTTCGCCGGCGCGCGGCGCGCTGCCGGCATCCGGCCCCGCGGGGCCGAGCAAGGGTGAGTGATGGCGGCGCGCGTGCTCGTGTCGGACGACCTCTCGCCGGAGGCGGTGAGGATCCTCCAGGCGGCAGGGCTGGAGGTGGACGTGAGGGTGGGCCTCAGGCCCGAAGAGCTCGAGCGGATCATCGGCGACTACGACGGCCTCGCGGTGCGGAGCGCCACGAAGGTGACCGCGCGCCTGCTCGAGAAGGCCGCCCGGCTCAAGGTGATCGGGCGCGCCGGGGTCGGCGTCGACAACGTGGATCTCGCGGCGGCCACCCGCCGCGGCGTCGTGGTGATGAACACGCCCGGGGGCTCGTCGATCACGGTGGCCGAGCTCGCGCTCGCCATGATCCTCGCCCTCTCGCGCCACGTGGCCGCCGCCACCGCCAGCGTGAAGGGTGGCAAGTGGGAGAAGAAGCGGTTCCAGGGCCACGAGCTCGCCGGCAGGACGCTCGGGGTCGTGGGGATCGGGAACATCGGCTCGGTCCTCGTCGAGCGGGCCCTCGCCATGCGCATGCGCGTCGTCGCGTTCGACCCCTTCATCTCGCCCGAGGCGGCCGCCAAGCTCGGCGCGTCGCTCGTGGACCTCGAGACCCTCTGGCGGGAGGCGGACGTCGTCTCGGTCCACGTGCCCCTCACCGAGAAGACGCGGAACCTCGTCGACGTGGCGGCGCTCGCCAAGATGAAGAAGGGCGCGATCCTCGTGAACTGCGCCCGGGGCGGCATCGTGGACGAGCGGGCGCTCGCCGAGGCGCTGCGCTCGGGACACCTCGCGGGCGCGGGGCTCGACGTCCTCGAGCAGGAGCCGCCGCCCGCCGATCACCCGCTGCTCGCGCTCGAGAACGTGCTCCTCACGCCGCACATCGGCGCCTCGACCGAGGAGGCGCAGTCGGCGGTGGCCATCGCGGTCGCCGAGCAGCTCTCGGACTACCTGGTGCGGGGCGTCGTGCGGAACGCCGTGAACGCGCCGGGGCTGCCGCCGGAGATGATGGAGCAGCTCGCGCCGTACCTGCCGCTCGCGGAGAAGCTCGGCGCGCTCGCGGCGCAGCTCGCGCCGCCGGGCCCGACCGAGGTCGCGGTGGAGGTCGCCGGCGAGCTCGCCTCGGTGCCGCTCCGCCCGCTCGTCGCGCGCGCGCTCGCCGGCGTCCTGCGGCCGTTCCTCGACACGCCGGTGAACGAGGTGAGCGCCCCGGCCATCGCGCGGGAGCGCGGGCTCGCGGTGCGGGAGACGCGCTCGGCCGAGCCGCACGACTACGCGAGCCTGGTGACCGTCACGGTCCGCGGCGCGGGCGGCGAGGCCCAGGTCGCCGGGACGGTGTACGGGAAGCGGGACGCACGCATCGTGCGGGTGAACGCGTTCCGGGTCGAGGCGGTGCCGGACGGGCAGGTGATCCTCTGCGAGAACGACGACGCGCCCGGCGTTTTCGGCAGCCTCGGGACGACGCTCGGCGCCGCGGGCGTGAACATCGCCCGCATCTCGCTCTCGCGCGTGGAGGATCGCTCGCGCGCCTTCGCCTTCCTCAACGTGGACTCCGCGCCGTCCCCGGAGCTCCTCGAGCGGCTGCGCCGCCTTCCTCACGTCCGGTCGGTCCAGGCGATCGCGCTGTAGCCCGGAGCCGGGCGCCTTCGCGCCCCGGTTGTGAAGCCCCCGCCCCGACCCCAGCTTTCGGGGATGAGGTTCACGGAGGGACGACCATGACGACACTGACGGAGACAGGCGGGCGCGTGCTCCCGCGCCTGCACTGGGGCGCGGTCATCGCGGGTGCGCTCGTCGCGCTCGCCGCTCACGTGGTGCTGGGGCTCGTGGGCGCCGCGATCGGATTCGCCGCCGAGCCTGCGGACTCGCAGGCCTTGGGCGCGGGCGCGGCGATCTGGGCGATGCTCACGCCGTTCGTCGCGACCGCCATCGGAGCCTGGATCGCGGTGCGCATGGCCGCCGACTTCGACGCCGCCGGCTCGAGCCTGCACGGCGTGGTCGTGTGGGCCATCGGGCTCATCGCAGGCGCGCTGTTCCTCGCCGGCACGCTCGCCTCCGGGGCGATGAGCGCGGGCACGGCGGCGAGCGGCAACGCGGGAGCGATGCGGCAGATGATGGGCGGCCGGCAAGCGGTGGACCCGAACAGCCCGCGCACACAGATCGGCGCCGAGCGTGCATCGGATGCCGCGGGCAAGGCGGCTGCAGCGGCGGCGGGCGGGGCGGCGATGGCGGCGATCGCCGGGCTCCTCGGCGCGTTCGCGGGCGCCTCGATGGCGCGGCGCCGTCGCGAGGGTCGAGGGCTCGGCTGGAGCACGCACCGGACCGAGGGCGCTCCACGCTCGCGCGCCGTCAGCCCGGAGGAGCGCGCGGCGATGCCGGGGTACGAGCCGCGCCCGTCGGTGCCCGGGGAGGTTCCGCGCGGCGAGGAGCCGTTTCACCATTAGCGATTGAGGCGCGCGAGGCCGGGTCCGTGCGCGCGGGCAGCCGCGTTCCGATCCCCTTTCGCGGCCGGGCGGGGGCGAGATAGAGTCGGGCGCGATGCTCGACCTCTCGCTCCCGTCCGGCTTGCGCGACCTCCTCCCCGATCACTCGGCGCACCTCGCCGAGCTGTCCGCGAAGCTCCAGGAGGTGTTCTCGCGCTTCGGCTACCGGCGCGTGTTCCTGCCCACGCTCGAGCGGCTCGACGTGGTGGAGCGCGGGCTCTCGGCCGCGGCGCTCGCGGACGTCATGAAGTTCGTCGAGCCCGGCTCCGGAGAGGTCGTCGCCATCCGGCCTGACATCACGCCGCAGATCGCGCGGCTGTACGCGGCGCGCCCGGACGCGCTGCCGTCGCCGGCGCGGCTCTGCTACGACGGCCCGGTGCTGCGCGCCCGCGAGGCGCGGGCGGGCCGTCCCCGCGAGGTCTACCAGGCCGGCGTCGAGCTGCTCGGCGCGGGCGGGCCGTCCGCGGACGCCGAGGCGCTCGTGGTGCTGGCGCGCGCGCTCGAGCGGGTGGGGCTCGGCGCCGCCGTGCTGGAGGTCGGCCACGCGCGCTTCGCGCACGCGGTGATCGACGGGGCGGGGCTCGCGCCGAAGGGGCGCGCCGCCGCGTGGGAGGCGCTCTCCCGCAAGGACGAGGACGCCCTCGCCGCGCTCGCGAAGAAGGGCCGCGGCGAGGCCGCCGCCCGCGCAGCGCTCCCGGAGCTCGCGACGCTGTACGGCGACGGCGCGCTCTCCCGCGCCCGCAAGCTCGTGCGGGACGTCCCCGGCGCCGCCACGTCGCTCGGCCAGGTCGAGGCGGCGCTCAAGATCGCCCGGCGCCGGGGGGTCAAGGACGTCTCGGTGGATCTCGGGGAGACGCGTGGCCTCGGGTACTACACCGGCATCACCTTCGCCGGCTACGCGCCGGGGGCGGGGAGCGCGGTCGCGGCGGGCGGCCGTTACGACGAGCTCCTCGAGCGCTTCGGCCGGCCCGGGCCGGCGATCGGCTTCGCCGTCGACCTCGAGTTCGCGACCCAGGCGCTCGAGCGTGCCAACGGCCGGGCGGGCGAGCGCACCGCGCGGTCCCGCCGCAGCCGTCCGCGCTAGCGGATCCCGGTCCGCCCTGGTATCGTGCCGCACCTGCGTCGGCGCTGCGACCGCGAGGTGCGCGCGCCGGGAGTCCACCCAGGGAGCCATCACATGCCGAACGTGGTCGTCGTCGGAGCCCAGTGGGGCGACGAGGGCAAGGGAAAGATCGTCGATCTCCTCACCGAGCACGCGGACGTCGTCGTCCGCTTCCAGGGGGGGAACAACGCCGGCCACACGCTGGTGGTGAACGGCGAGAAGACGGTCCTCCACCTCATCCCGGCGGGCATCCTCCACCCCGGCAAGTCGTGCGTCATCGGAAACGGCGTCGTCTTCGACCCCGAGGTCTTCGTCATGGAGGTGGACCGGCTCAAGAGCCGGAACGCCCTCGCCGACGACGCCCAGCTCGTGGTGTCGCTCGACGCGCACGTGATCATGCCGTGGCACAAGGCGATCGACATCGCGCGCGAGCAGGCGATGGGCGCCGGGAAGATCGGGACGACCGGCCGCGGCATCGGGCCGACCTACGAGGACAAGGTGGCGCGGCGCGGGCTCCGGATCCGGGACCTCGTCGACGCCTCCCGCCTCGAGCGCAAGGTGAAGGAGCGGCTGCCGGCGGCGCGGGAGGAGCTGCGCCGGCTCGGCGCCACGCCCGACCTCGACGAGGCGGCGATCGTCGCCCGCTACGCGGAGCTCGGCCGCCGCGTCGCCCGCTACGCCGCGGACGTGTCGCTCTGGCTCCACCGCGCGCTGCAGAACGGCAAGCAGCTGCTGTTCGAGGGCGCGCAGGGGACGATGCTCGACGTCGATCACGGCACGTACCCGTTCGTCACGAGCTCGAACACCGTCGCGGGCAACGCCGTGGTGGGGTGCGGCCTCGGCCCGACCGCCGTGGACTACGTCCTCGGGATCTCCAAGGCCTACTCCACGCGCGTGGGCGGCGGCCCTTACCCGAGCGAGCTCAAGGACGAGACCGGCGAGCGGCTGCGCAAGATCGGCGGCGAGTTCGGCGCGACCACCGGCCGGCCCCGCCGCACCGGGTGGCTCGACGTCCTGGCGCTGCGCTACGCCGCTCGCGTGAACGGGCTGCACGGCATCGCGATGACGAAGCTCGACGTGCTCACCGGGTTCGACACGGTGAAGATCGCCGTCGGCTACCGCGTGGACGGCAAGGTGCTCGACGAGATGCCGTCGGATCCGGAGCTGCTCGAGCGGGCCGAGGCCATCTACGAGGAGCTGCCGGGGTGGAGCGAGAAGCTCGACCACCTCCGGAGCTGGGACGACCTCCCGCCCCGCGCGCGCGCCTACGTGAAGCGCGTGGAGGAGCTCTCGGGCGTGCCGGTGGTCGGACTCTCCGTCGGCGCCGACCGCGGGCAGACGATCCTGCTCGAGAACCCGTTCCGCAAGTAGCCCTCCGGCGCACGCGGTGGGCGCGTCCCCGCGCCCGCCGCGCACCTCTTCCGCGTTCCACGCACAGCGGCGCCATCCCAGGCGCCGCCTCGCGCGGCGCCGAGGGCGGTCGCTTCGGCTCTGAGCGGTCGCGCCTCGAGCGCCGCCGCCTTCGCTGGTCGTGCGCTCGGGCGTATCATGCGCGCCATGCGCGCTCTCGCCCTGTTCGCAGTCCTCCAGGCCGCTCCGGCGCTCGCGCTCGCGCAGGGGGCGCCCGGGACGGCGCCCTCGAGCGGCGCGCGCCCGGTCGTGCAGAGCGCCGGCGCGAGCCCCGCGGCTCCGCCGTCGAGCGTGACGGGCGTGACGGCCGCCCCGGCTCCCGGCACGACGACCGTGACCGCTGCTCCGAGCTCTCCTCGGCCGTCGACCGCGGGCCCGACCGCCAGCGCGACTCCGACCCCGACTGCAGCCCCCGCGACCGCAAATCCGGCCGCGACCGCGAGTCCGGCCCCGGCCGCGACGGCGAGCCCGGTCGTGACCGCCAGTCCGGCCCAGACGCCGGCCGCGAGCCCCGCCGCGACCTCGACCGCCGCTTCCGTTCCCGTCGCGCCCACGGCCGCCGTCGCGGAGCGGCTCGCGCAAGGCGATCGCGCCTTCGGGGCGGGTGACGTCCGCGGCGCGCTCTTCGCCTATCAAGACGCGGTCTACCTCCAGCCCGGGTACGCCTTCGCGCGCGTGAAGCTCGGGCGCGCCTACCTCGCGCTCCGCTACCCCGCGCAGGCCATCGCGCAGGGGGAGCTCGCGCTCGCGTCCGATCCGGCCAGCGACGACGCGCGCCGGCTCCTCGAGGAGGCCCGCGCCGCCCGGATCCCGGCGCCCGCCCTTTCGGCCTCGTCGGCGCCGCAGCCCGTGCCCGCCGCTGCGGCTGCGGCGCCCGCTGCGCCCGCGCTCGGCGCGCCCACCGGCGCCATTCCTGCGGGGGCGACGGTCGTCGTCGTGATGCCGGCGGGGGTGGCCCCCGGAACGACGATCGCCGTGCCGTCCGCGGCCCCCGCGGCCGCTCCGGCCCCGCCGGGGACCCAGCCACGCACCTACCGTCTCACGCCCGAGGCGTACGACGCCCCTGCGCCCCTCCCTGCGGCGCCGGCGCAGGCCGGCGGGCCCACCGCCGCGCAGCGCTACCGCAGCGCGCTCGACCTCGTCGCGCGCCGCGAGTACGGCGCGGCGATCGCGCTCCTCGACGACGCGATCGCGCTCGATCCGCGGCTCGCCGTCGCATACACGGCCCGTGCGAGCGCGAAGTTCGGCCAGAGACGGTTCCGCGAGGCGGCCGACGACTACAAGGCTGCGCTCGGCCTCGACCCGGCCCTCGGGACTCCGCTGTACGGCCTCGCCGAGTGCTACCGGCTCCTCGGCGACCCGCTCGCGGGCGAGCTGTACCGCCGTTACTCGAATAGCCACGCCCGGGACGTGCGCGAGGAGCTTCGGTCGGTCGCGCGCGCCCGCGCAGACGAGCTCTCCGGCCGCTGATCCTGGAGGCGCGGCCCCCTCGGCCGCGCGGCCGCCTCCGCCCCCGCGCGGAGGGCGGTCGCGTGCCGCGCACGAGCGCTCGGGTCGCCCGGGCCCGGCCCCAATCGTACCGCGCCGCCCGTCTGGCCCACCTCCGTGGGCGGCCGTACACTTGGGGCATGGAGGCGGCGCGGATCTACAAGACGCGCCTGCCGCTCCGGATCGCGGTCGCCACGGCGGGCACGTTCTGGTTCGGCGTGCTCGTCGTGCTCCTCGGCGCCCCGGGCGCGGAGCCGCGCGCCGTGCTCGGCGCGACGCTGTTCCTCGCCTTCTTCGCGGTGTTCACCGTCCTCTACGCCCGGACGTCCATCACCGTGACGGACGACGGCATCGTGGCCGCGACGCCCTTCAGCCGCCGGCCCGTGCGCTACGAGGAGATCCGCGAGATCATCGTGCAGGACGGGCTCGGCGGGCGCGTGTACGCCCTGTTCACGCAGCGCGGGCGCGTCCAGTTCACGAGCCTCTTCGCTCGCCACCGCGAGCTGTTCGAGCTGCTCCTCGAGCGGGCGGACCTCTCGCCGCAGCGGCTCCGGCGCTGAACCTCACGATGAGGACGCGAGCGCCAGCGCCGCGGCGGAGAGGCCGAGGAGCGCCGCGGCGGTGAGGTGCGCGAGGGGGAGCCGAGGCGCCCTTCGGCCGGGCGCGTCGGCCGAAGCGGGGAGCGCGGCGCACGTGCGCGCGCCCGGGTGGACGAAGACGAGCGTCGTGTCTCCGACCGTGAGCTCGTCGCCGTCGCGGAGCGCGCAGGGCAGGCGCTCGAGCCGCATGCCATTCACGCGCAGGCCGTTCTTGGAGCCGAGATCCTCGATGAAGGCGCCCTCCGCGTCGAGGCGCAGCCGCGCGTGACGGCGCGACGCCTGGGCGTCCCGGACGCGGATGTCGGCCGCGCGCCCGCGCCCCAGGACCTGCTCGGCGCCGAGCGGGTGCCGCGCCCCGGCCTCGGGCCCGGTGACGACGACGAGGTGCACGCCGCCGATCGGCGCCTCCGGGCTCGCCGACGCATCCCGGAGCAGCGCCGCCGCGGCGACGCGGGTGCCCTCCGCGGCGACGGCGGCGGGGAGGGCGATGCGGTGGCCCCCGAGCTCGACCGACTCGCCGGAGCGGAGCAGGCGGCGCGCGCCCGCAGGCAGGGGCCGCCCCGCCGCGCGAGCGCCCGACACGCACGCCTCCACCACCAGGCCGGCCGCGCACGGCAGGAGGCGGAGCGCGCAGGGGGGAGCTCCAGGCAGCTGGAGGTCGTCGGCGCGCGATCCGCCGGCGGTCGCGGGGGAGGAGAGGTCGCGCCGCTCGGGGTCGGCACCGGCGCACTGGAGCATGAGCGTCTGTCGCACGAGGCCATGGGATCCAGCGCCCGTGCCAGCGGGCACCGAGCACGGGCCATGAGATCTCGCGAGGTTGGACGGGCGGCCTGGCTGAGGGGGTCCGCCGCGCGGCCCGGCCGGCACCGCGCGCGCCCTTTAGCGGGCAGCGCTATCCGGAGTCGGAGCCGACGTGCCAGCGGCTCTCGGCCCGCGAGCGCTCGGAAGGATCGCCCTCGAAGCGCAGGTAGCCGTTCAGCTCCAGGGTGTCCACGAGCGTCTCGGCCTCGAACTCGCCGATGCCGAGCTCATGAACCAGGACGTCCCGGAAGTAGCTCCGGCCGCGGAGGTATCCGACGGGAGGTTCGGTCGGGGGGATGTGACGGCGAATCCGCTCGGCGACGTCGGCCAGGTCGAAGTCCTCGATGCCCACAGGCAACCCTAGGGGCGCTCCCATAGGATCGCCAGGGGGTCGAGGGCGGCCGAAGCGGGCACGCGGGTGACGCGGCGCCCGTCCGAGAGCAGCCGGACCGCCCCCTCCTCGTCCGTCCGGAGCACTGCGGCGCCCGCCGCGCGCCAGCGCTCCACCGCCTCGGCATGGGGGAAGCCGAAGCGGTTGTCCCGGCCGAGGCTCACGACGGCGAGCGCCGGGCGCACCGCCCGGACGAACGCCTCGCTCGAGGACGTCCGGCTGCCGTGGTGCGGCACCTTCACGACGTCGGCCCGGAGCCCTCCCCTCGAGAGCGCTGCGGCCTCTCCCGCGTGCTCGACGTCGCCGGGGAACAGGAACGCGGTCGTGCCGTACCCGACGCGCAGCACGACCGAGGCGTCGTTCGCGCCGAGCCCTTCGCGGTCCCCGCCCAGCACGTCGAAGCGGACGCCGGCCCGCTCCCATCCGTCGCCGGGGGCCAGGGGAACCGGCGCCAGCGCCGCGAGCACGCGCGCCACCTCGCCCTCGGCGGGAGCGCCGTTCGAGAACACGAGGTCGATCGGGAACGCGCCCGCGACGGCGGCGAGGCCGAGGGCGTGGTCGGGGTGCGGGTGCGAGACGAAGACGGCGGCGAGGCGGGTGACCCCCAGATCGCGGAGGAGGGGGACGACGTCGCGCGCGCCGGGATCCGCGCCGCCGTCCGGCGCGCCGCCGGCGTCCACCAGCACGGCGCTGCCGTCCGGGAGCCGCAGGAGCGCCGCGTCCCCCTGGCCCACCGAGAGGAACAGGACCTCGAGCCCGCCGCGCGTCTCGGCCGCGGCGGCGCGCAGGTGGG